>CAMPUN010000268.1 GCA_946997275.1 uncultured Porphyromonas sp. | reverse complement strand
CACGACTACAACTTCAAGCTACGTCACGCCGAGGGCTTCCTCAAGGATGGCTTTAAGGTCAAGGCGTACGTCTTCTTCCGTGGTCGTAGCATCCTCTTTAAGGATCAGGGCGAGATACTTCTTCTCCGCTTTGCCAATGACCTAGAGGAGCTGGCCCGTGTGGAGAGTATGCCCGTGCTGGAGGGCAAGCGCATGACGATTATGTTGGCGCCCAAGCCCGCCTCTGCCAAGGGTAAGAAGAAGGAGCCGAAGGAGACCAGCGAGAAGCCTGCGGATCAAGAAGCATCTGAAGAAAAGGATAACGAATAGTCATAGCACAGACACATTCATAAGCAAGTAAATACCTACTCCACCCGCTACGCCAGGTGCGTAGCAGACTATCCAAACGGGCATAGGCGTGCCTCTAGGTAGTTGGTCGGAGGGGTGAGTCTAACAATAGTTTCACACAAATCAAAATCCAAACAAAATGCCTAAACAGAAGACAGTATCAGGCGCTAAGAAGCGTTTTTTCCTGACAGGTAGCGGACGCGTTAAGCGTAAGCATGCGTACAAGAGTCACATCCTCACCAAAAAGAGCAAGAAGCGTAAGCGCAATCTTACCTACACTGCTCTCGTGCACCCGCACAATGAGCATAGCGTTAAGGAGATGCTCAACCTCTAAATCGAGGACTCAACAGAGTTTAGTACGTATCTATCAAACACACTAATCGACACAAGAAATGCCTAGATCAGTAAATCACGTCGCTTCACGAGCTAAGCGCAAGAGAATACTCAAGCTAACACGCGGATACATCGGTGCCCGCAGAAACGTATGGACCGTAGCCAAGAATGGCTGGGAGAAGGGTCTCACCTATGCCTACCGTGACCGCAAGAATAAGAAGCGCTCTTTCCGTGCTCTATGGATACAGCGTATCAATGCGGCTGCACGCCTAGAGGGTATGACCTACTCTACACTCATGGGTGCCCTACACAAGCAGGGGATTGAGATCAATCGTAAGGTCCTCGCTGACCTCGCTATGAACAATCCCGAAGCCTTTAAGTCTATCTGCGAAAAGGCTAGAGGCTAAACGAGCACTCCTCTAATACCGAGCCTAGGCGCAAGACACAGGACGCACGATGTCTCCTTTATGACGTCACGATCTTGAGTCTTGCGTCTAGTCATTCATTTAGTCGATCTTCTATCGAGTTGCTGCCGGAGGGTAGCAGGCTCCTTTTGTCATCTTACCACACTCTTCAATCCACAACAGTATGTCCGCTCTTCAAGCAATCTCTCCTCTAGATGGCCGCTATGCGAGCAAGACGGCTCCCCTAGCTGCTTACAGCTCCGAATCTGCGCTCATCCGTTATCGTGTACGCATCGAGGTGGAGTACCTCATAGCGCTCACCCAAGCGATACCCGCACTAAGCAAAGCCATCACTGAGCCTAAGCAACAGGCTCTACGACAGCTCTACAAGGAGTGGTCCACGGAGGCTGCGCAGGAGGTCAAGGATATAGAGGCTACGACCAATCACGATGTCAAGGCTGTCGAGTACTACATCAAGCGTCACCTTCCTCAGCTGGGACTAGAGGAGATAGAGGAGTATGTCCACTTCGGACTAACTTCGCAAGATGTCAACAACACCGCCTTCCCGCTCATGCTTCGTGAGGCGCTGCACGAGGTTTACCTCCCTACCCTTCAGAAGCTCATCGAGCAGCTTCGTCAGCTCGCCAATGAGTGGCACGATGTCGCTATGCTGGCTCGTACGCATGGTCAGCCCGCTAGCCCGACGCGTCTAGGCAAAGAGATCATGATCTTCGTCTATCGCCTGGAGCAGCAAACGAAAGCTTTGGAGCAGGTGCCCATCACGGGCAAGTTTGGCGGAGCCACGGGCAACTTCAATGCGCATCATGTCGCCTATCCAGCGATTGACTGGGTTGCTTTTGGCAACAGCTTCCTCACATCACTAGGTCTGGAGCGTGAGCAGTACACGACGCAGATCTCCAACTACGACAATCTCGCCGCTCTCTTTGAGGCGATGGCGCGTATCAACACGATCCTCATCGACCTCGCTCGAGACTTCTGGAGTTACATCTCTATGGGTTACTTCGGGCAGAAGATCAAGGCGGGAGAAGTTGGCTCCAGTGCCATGCCTCACAAGGTCAATCCCATTGACTTTGAGAATGCCGAGGGCAATCTCGGGCTAGCTAATGCGGTGGCTCTGCATCTAGCCTCCAAGCTCCCTATCTCTCGTCTGCAGCGTGACCTAACCGACTCGACCGTGATCCGCAATCAGCTCGTCCCGATGGGCTACACGATGATCGCTTTCAGCAGTCTCTCCAAGGGACTCGGCAAGCTGGTCATTCACCCCGAGCGCATCGCTCATGACCTCGACTGCAACTGGGCCGTCGTCGCCGAGGCTATCCAGACGATCCTCCGCCGTGAGGGTTATCCGCATCCCTATGAGACGCTCAAGGCTCTGACCCGTACGGGCGAGGAGATAAGCCAAGAGACGATCGCTCACTTCATCGATACGCTTGAAGTTGCCGAGGAGGTCAAGGCGGAGCTCCGTCAGATCACCCCGCACAACTACGTGGGGCTCTAGCAGGGCAGACGGATTATACACTAACTACACGGGACAACAAGTCTGGGATATGTGGATGGAGCCTGGCTTCATAGCGCTATCGATACTCATACATCTTCGCTAAGTCCGAAATCTCCCGAGGAATTTCCCAATAGCTCACGAAGAAACGAAAATTCCCCGCGGAGGGCCGAAATAAAACTTCGGAAGAATGAAATGAAACTTCGGAAGAGTGAAATGAAAGTTTCGAAGAGTTTTTCGTCTCCTCGCTGGATAATCCAGAATATCTACGGATGAATTTACCGATTCCCTCCACCTCCCGATTTCTGCCATAGAGACGTAGATGCACTCGTCCGCTATAATGCGTC
>CAMPUN010000267.1 GCA_946997275.1 uncultured Porphyromonas sp. | reverse complement strand
GCTACCATACGGGGTATGGTAGGTACTAAGAAGGATGGCAAAGTCCTCCCTATAGCAATAGCCGAGGTGCCCACAAGCAACGCAATCCGCAAGGGGGTCGTCAACAATATGGAGGAGCTACACAACAAGCTCAAGGTACTTATAGATCGGCTCAACGAGCAGCTCCCCGACAAGCACACAGAGATCAAAAAGGTCTACGTAGGCTTCGGTGGTAAGTCCCTGATGTCTCGCTCCTACAAGATCAATCATAAGATGGACAATCCTGACGGGGAGGAGATCAGCGACTACCATATCAACCTAATCAATGAGCGGGTCAAGAACTACCGACTCAACGCTCACGAGGTACTAGACGTGTCTGACCCTTATTGTCTCGTAGACGGACGCGTGGAGCGGAATATCAAGGGTCTGCTCTGCACGGAGTTTTCGATCCACTTCAACCTCATCACGACCCGCTCTAGCAATGTCAACTTCATCCGCATGGCTATCGAGGACCGTCTAGGACTTGAGCTAGAGGCTATCCTCCCCTCGCCATGCTGCGAGGCGGACGTACTCCTCTACCCCGATGCTAAGACGCTCGGCGTAGCACTAGTCAACATTGGTGCCGGCACTTCCTCTGTCGCTATCTATAAAAACGACACGCTGAAGTGTCTACGGGTCATCCCCTTTGGTTCGAAAAACATCACCAACGACCTGATGTCCCTCCACATCACCTACCCCGAGGCAGAGAAGATCAAGCTGGAGAATGCAACCCCCTTTACCGATGCCTACGATGACGAGACGCTCACGCTTAGCTCTCCCGATGGGACCCGTGACCGTGAGCTTAAGATGCGTGATGTCAACAGCCTCGTGACTGCTCGCATGAAGGAGATCACAGCAAACGTACTCCGTGTCATCCACGACTTCGAGGCGGGTGCTCGGCTGGGGTCTGGCATTGTTTTAGCAGGACAAGGCGCTCTGATGACAGGCTTCGTGAACTACCTACAAGGCGAGAGCAAGTTTGTTTCGCTAGCTTGTGAGTTCAACGATAAGGTTTACAAGGGCGATACGCCTCTCTCTGGAGATGTAGACTACGCTGGTTGTGCAGGACTCATCTATCGTGCAGAGGTCAACTGCATCGGCTCCTTTGATGCACCTCAGAGTACCCCCGTTGCGTCAAGCAAGGTCGCTACACCAGCGCCACAAGCCACGGTACAAACCAACCAACCAGTGGAAGCTCCCGAAGAGGATCACAGCACAGAGACTACTGAGGAGCACTCTGAGCAGCAGCCTCAGACATCTCTCTTTGACCTGCCCGACATTGATCAGCCTCGCAAAGCTACAAAGCGGGAGCATAAGAGTGCCAAGCGGAAGAAGTCCTTCAATTGGTTCTCCAAGATTAAGGATGTACTGACCGATGACATTGATTAGTCAGTCACTCCCTCTCTCCCATTTTATCTAACCTCTTATCTCTTTCGACAAATGGATAACGCAGACAAGCTCGTCAACTTCAAATACAACAAAGCGGTTGCTCAGAAAAAGCTGATCAAGGTGATCGGCGTAGGTGGCGCCGGAGGCAATGCCGTCAAGCACATTCACGCTTCTGGACTCCAAGGGGTATCCTATCTGCTCCTCAACACAGATGAGCAAGACCTCGCCAAGAGTGGACTAAAAGATGTAGCCGTCATAGGACAGAAGCTAACCCAAGGACTGGGCGCGGGAAGTAAGATCGAGGTCGGCGAAGAGGCCGCCCTAGAAGACCGAGAGCTCATCCACTCCCTCCTCGATGACAACGAGACCCAGATGGTCTTCATCTGCGCTGGTATGGGAGGCGGCACAGGGACTGGCGCTGCGCCTGTCATTGCGAAGATAGCTCGCGACATGGGACTGCTCACGGTCGGCTTTATCTTCATGCCTTTCGTCCGTGAGGAGAGACAGCGTATGATCAAAGCGGCGCAAGGTGCCGAGCGCATGCGCCAAGAGGTGGACTCACTGGTTATCATTGCCAACGAAAACATCAACCAAGTCTACGGAGAGCTCCCCTGGAACGAGTCTCTCAACAAAGCAAACGAGATCTTAGCCAATGCCGTTCGCGCCATCACCATGGTCATCACCAACGAGATGGAGATGAACCAAGACTTCGCCGACGTACGCACCACGCTCAAGGACGGAGGCATCGCACACATCAGCATCGGCTACGGCGAGGGCTCCGACCGTGTGAGCAAGGCTATCGACTCGGCACTGCGCTCTCCGCTACTCAACAACGACGATATCACCACGGCGACGAGGCTACAGCTCGCTATCTTCTACGACCCGTCCGACGCATTGACGACTGACGAGATGGACGAGATCAAGAAGCTCACCTCCTCCATCCGCAATCTGCAGAACAATAAGTCGGGTCACGCCTTCAACGAGGAGCTAGGCAACAAAGTGATGGTCGTCATCATCGCCTCAGGCTTCCAAAAAGAGGCGCACATGCCTATGACCGCTATGGATGTAGAGGATTATGTGCGTCAGACGGAGCTCGAGAAGGAGCAAAACAAGCTACTCAACCAGTATTACTCCGAGTTCGACCTCGAGCCACGTAGCTCTCTGCCCACCTTCGTGCCTATCGTGCTGACCGACGACGAGCTAGATCGTGACGACCTGATCGACTACCTCGACGAGGAGCCCGCTAAAAACCACAGCTACTCAGAGGTGGAGGAGCGACGTGCTAAGTATAAGTACGGCAACCAGACACCTGCTATGTCGCAAACGTTGGACACCTCAAAGGTTGCTCAGCGCTCCACGCCTACTAGGACGTCTGGCGCAGACGTAGAGGAGCTCCCCAGCGTAGATCCTACTCAGGAAGGCGCCGAGCCCACCACCCAATCAGTCAATCAGCCCAAGATCATCAAGTTCTGATTAAGAGCTAGTCGCATGTTCCCTTCCATTGTCCTGCTATGTGCCATGAG
>CAMPUN010000266.1 GCA_946997275.1 uncultured Porphyromonas sp. | reverse complement strand
AAGCTGTACCAGGGAAGAGACGTCTGAGTGAGCTCCCTCTGCTCCTGTAGCTGGACGAACGTCTAGGCTCACCTCACCTTCTCACGACTACACCCCTTAAGAGTACTCAGAAGATCAACAAACCACGACTCGCATTAGCAATCTATTGCATTTTTAATTGCAAAGACTTACCTTTGCCTCCAAACGAGGACGTGTTGTAAAGGAGCGTGACGTAAGAGGATCACTCCTGAGCAGTGAGCGAAAAGGCTTTATGGCACGTTCGTACAGACTGAGTATCACTTAAACAACTATAGACTATGAATCTAATCAAGCAGTATGTGGATCGTCTCTTGCAGTACATCGACAGTGGACGATTCTTCCGGAGTCCTATCAAGGTGTTTTACATCTTAATCGGGGTATCAACATTCCTCCCCATGTTACTTCCTATCGTACTCCTGTTCATTCCCCAGGTGCATTACTTTATCAGCTCACAGGGCACGTGGACCACTATCGTAAGCTACTTTGGGGTGCTCGTCCTCATCGTCTACTTCCTGATGCTAGGATTCTTCGGCTTTTACTATTGGCGCAATAGGCAGCGTGACCTCTACGCCACAGTAAGGATCGGCGACAAGATCAAAGCTATCCCCGTATGCGCTCACATCATCAGAAGCCTAGGCGAGTGGAACGGCGTGTACCTCTTTGTCTCAACCATGGGGGCCTATCTGATCCTCTATGTATTAGCACTCCTTACAGGTGGCGGAAGCATTGAGATTTTCTTGATCATCCTCTTTGGAGGTCTACTCGTAATCCCCGTATTAGGCTTTGTCCTCTTCCTGATTAGCTACCCCATCATATTATCTGCTCACGCTATCTCAGAGCGACTCATGATCAGAGCCATCGTAGCTAACAATGTCTCAGACCTAGGCGACATACACCGCGCAGCAGTGATGCCCGAGGTCGAGGAGACTGTGATCAAGGCTAATGCAAAGCAAGCGTCACCTCAACCTGAGACTGTAACAGAGATAGTCGTAGAGAGTGACTCCAACGCTAAAGAGCAGTAGATATGACTAGGCTAAACTTAGTGGATGTCAGGAGGTGTCCTACGTGTGGACACCTCGTTCCTAAGGACTATCAAGCGTGTCCTTACTGTAGCAATGCTGAGGTCAAGTTGCCAACGGCTCCTACGTATCAGTACCAGCCTACGACACCAGTGGCTCCCCGGCAGAAGAAGCCCATGTCTCCACAGGCTAAAAAGAGACTCCGCAACGGCCTTATCATCGGAGGATCTGTCGTTGCGGTGCTAGTCATAGGATTCTTCGTGTGGAACCTAATATCCGGTTCCAGAGTACTCCAGAAGAGCGTCTTGGAGCCTCTGACACAAGAGCAACTAGAGGCAAATCGCGAAAGCTGTCCACAGCTCCTCCAGTACGATCAGCTCTTCAAGGAGATGCGCAATCAGGTGGTCGGCACAACTGCCGAGGAGACCTATCGCGCCATCACCTACGAGCAGATGATCGACTACCTAGACTACATCAATAGCGAAGAGGAGAAGCAAAAGCTCCAAGACAAAGCTCGAACGGCTTACATGGACTATAGCAAGGCTTACGAGACAAAGTTCGAGACGCTCTCGCAGGAGTGGACTAAGTTTTACAACGATCATGACCCGAATGCTTACATCAAGCTCACCTTCCATACGACGTATCAAAGAGATGAAGACTCCTACTATACTACTATGTATTATCCTGGATTTTGGGTTGACATAGCCTATCCAAACGGAGCTATAGAGGATTGCGAAGTCTACTTCGGACTGTGGAGTGAGGAAAATCAAGAGTGGAACTATGGATCCACTAGCACCTGGCCTCTAGAGCGGTTTAAGAGTAGCACTCGGTCTAATATTGCTTACTGGGGCAATATTCCCAGCTATGAGCAAGACATTTACAACCAATACACAATCAAGTATGAGGTCAAGAGTGTGACGCTACGAAACGGCAAATTCATTTCATCAGCCGATGTACAGGACATTCCCTTTGAGATGCTACGATACCTAGAGGATTCTACACCAGAGAATAAAGATGCAGCAATCAAAGCTCTTGTTGACTCCGAGTACCAGACCGAAGAGGAGTATGTCAGCTCTTATATAGATGAGTCTTATGAGAAGAAAGACGAGCTGTGCTACAAGCTCTTCGCGACCGTCTCTGAAGACTGGTAACCTTGACCTCATGAAGATACTCTAATCACGATTATGCCCTGGTGGTATGTTTACGTATCGGAGAGTTTTTAGTATCTTTGTGGGACTTGAAATTAAGATAGCAACCAGTAAATATGAAGAGAACTTGTAAGTTTACGCTTGATGCTACGTTGCCCAAGTACCCCACCTTCGAGGAGGGCATCCGTCGAGCACCTGATAGGGGCTATAGCTTGACCCCTGCACAAACACGTGTGGCACTACAGAATGCGCTACGCTATGTACCTAAAGAACTCCACGCTGAGCTCGCACCCGAGTTCCTCAAGGAGCTCAAGGAGCGTGGTAAGATCTACGCTTATCGCTATCGTCCCGAGGGTGACCTCAAGGCGGGTCCTATCGATAGCTACAAGGGTAAGTGTATCGAGGGTAAGGCCTTCCAGGTGATGATCCACAATAACCTCTCACACGCCGTAGCACTCTACCCCTATGAGCTGGTCACCTACGGTGAGACGGGGCAGGTATGCCAAAACTGGCTCCAGTATCGCCTCATCATCAAGTACCTCGAGGAGCTCACACAGGATCAGACCCTAGTCATCGAGAGCGGTCACCCGCTGGGACTCTTCGCCTCGCACCCCTCTGCTCCCCGTGTCATCATCACCAACTCAATGATGGTCGGTCTCTACGACAACATCAAGGACTGGGAGATAGCTGCTCAGATGGGCGTCGCCAACTATGGTCAGATGACCGCTGGTGGCTGGATGTACATCGG
>CAMPUN010000265.1 GCA_946997275.1 uncultured Porphyromonas sp. | reverse complement strand
GCGGACAACACCCTCTGGGACGGCAAAGTAACCGTCCCAACGACCCACCACGACCTTCAGCTGGAAGGGATCCAGCACTTCAACGAACTGGTAGCTCAGGACAGCGGTGTGGAGCAGCTCCTCCTTCCTCTTCGCGATGGGCTCACGATCATTCGCATTCTGTCCGCTTAGTCAGGCTGAGCGGGAGCGATAGGCTTTGCCTCTTGTGCTGCGAGTTCTGCTGGTGTAGGCATCGCCTTATGCGTACCAGCCGAGGTGGACTGGACAGCATCACTCTTCGCCTGCATCTTATGCGAGGTCGCCTCATTGCGTAGCTTGATCAGCTCTTCACGTTGCTCAGCCGTGAGCTTGTTAAGCTTGAGCCACTCTAGGAGAGCACGCACCGCCAGTCCGATCGTGATGACCGTGACCGCACCGATAGCTCCCGACCAAGAGACCGTGACAAAGGGCAGATCCTGCGTAGGCGTACGCCAGCCGAAGAGCGCCTTGCAGAAGATCGGCATAAAGAGCGCGACCACCGCCACGATCACCACAAAAGCGATATAGCCTCCGAAGTGACGACGACGCATCATGTGCCCAGCTACATAGTAGTAGTTGAGGTAGAAGATTGCGATCAAAAAGATATCCAGCAACCATGTAGAGAGATAATGTGATGGTGCCTGCCAGAAGGACTTAGCCATCGTACTGCTCTGCCCGATCAGGATGGACTGGATCAGCACGATGACAAGCCATGCGGCCAGATAGATGAGCCAAGAGTAGCTCTTCGTCGAGCTTTGCTTTGTAACAGTAGCGTCTTGTTTCATAGTACAGGTAGACTTATAGTTATTGCACCACAAAGATACAACAGGAAAACGAAACGAGGGTGACCATCACTACGTAGCGCTACAGCTCAACTCTAGTAGCCCCGACATTCGAGATGATTCGGACTTCTCCCGAAGAAATTTCAAATAGCTCACGAAGGAATAAGAAGTATCCACCGAGGCAAGAAATGAAACTTCGGAGGAATGAAGTGAAACTTCGGAGAAATGAAATCACAAGTCCGAAGAGTTTTTTCGCTCCTCACTGGATAATCCAAAATCTCCACCGGAGTAGTTTCAATTTCCTCCATAGAGACGCACTAAACTCATCATATATAATGCATCAGACCTAGATAACAAAAGAAGCCCATCACGCCACGCAATTTGTTTTGTCTAAGTCTGGGATGACATTGCTCTCAGCCCAAGCAGCACGGCTGGGGTGCCGTGTGAGGGGTGCGTGTGCTACTATAGTTGCTTGAGAACCTTCACGAGATGCTCACCGATGTTGATGGTGTAGCCCTGCTGGATGTAGACGACTCGATTGAATGTGTCGCAGATGAGGAAGATGGGTAGCGAACTGGACGTGAGCTTCATCTCCTCGCGGATCTCCTTGAGTATAGCACTCTCTGAGTCGATGCCCCAGACTACCTGAGCGGGTAGGTCGAAGCCTTCGTCGATAAATCGTGTAGCGGCGTCTTGGCTCTCAAAGAGTAGTACGACGGACTGACCCCACTCCTCGAGAGCGGACTTATAGATGGCTATGTCTCGTAGCGTATGGTTGCTCGGCTCGTGATTTGGAGCGATCAAGCCTAAGATGTAGTAGCCACGTCCGGTGGTCGAGATGAGGCTCTTGGTGGTCTGTGTGGCGAGGTCGTAGTAGAGGTTCTCCGCATTAAAGCTGCCGATGACCTGTACCCCCTCATTGCTCTCTCGCATGGTGAGCTGTACGGTAGTGGTCTCCCCACGCTTGATCTCAAAGACTTCGCTATGCGTGAGCACGGCTCCGCTGGCCATACGTGTGCCAGTGGTCAGGAGATAGCGACCCTCGTCTAGGGTGATGCCCTTGGCAAAGTCACGACTCCAGGTAGCCTCCTCGTCGAAGGTCAGCAGCGAGGTCTTGCCATCGACGATGCGACTGATGGTAAAGTGCGCATAGTACTTAGGATCGCTGATATACTTCGAGGGGGTATAGCTTAATAGGAGTGTACCCTGAGGGGCGGTGGCTATGGGGCTAGCTTGGTCGTGCCAGAGGACGTCGACCCAGTGATCGTCTGTGTAATACTGCAGCTTGCCATTGATCTCGTTGATGCGTGCGGGCCATCCGAGACTACGGGCTGCTGCTACGAAGAAGATGTCTCTGCCTAGCTCATCGGCCTGTCGCTCACGGTAGACGCTCATGGGTTGCATTCTCAGACCTTGCGGGTTCTGATCCGTTACGAGCTTAACATTGGCGAGCGTCCAGTCGATCAGCTCTTGTGGTGAGCGGAGGGCTGCTAGCTGCTCACGGAGGAAGTGCTTGTACGGTGTGAGCCACTCTAGCTCTACGCGGGGATTGAGGACGTACTTGCAGTAGATCTCTGACTGATTGGTCTCGGCGGTTTCACTGTCTTGTAAGACCTCTAGGGAGATGTCTCGCAGATCCTTTTTCGTTAGGACGGAGAGGAGCTTCTGGGCCATCTCTTTATTGCCTGCTTGCTCCACAAACTGCTGTATGGTGGCGTGATTGCCTCGTGATTCATCAACCATCGTCGCTTCGTAGGCTTGCCGGATGCTATCCTCATAAGCCAGACGCTCGTTGTTGACCCGTCGCATCTCTTCGGAGACTGGAGGCAGGGAGCCGGATATGCTAGGCGGTGTAAGGGTTTCATCGAGGACCTTAGGTAGGCTCTCAGACGATAGGATCACGGTCTCTACGGGCTTGGCACCGAAGGAGACTTTCTTCAGGACTATATCTCCGCCCTTTTCGACCCATACCATCATATCCCCGCGCCCAGCTGTGAGCTTGGCTCTGCCCAAGGCGTCGGTAAACTTAGAGGCTACGGTGAAGTACTCTGCATAGTTGTACAGCTTGAAGTCTACGCGGGCATTGGCTACTGGCTCGCCAGCGGGCGTCTTGACCTCGATGGTGAGGTCGGAGCTGGGGG
>CAMPUN010000264.1 GCA_946997275.1 uncultured Porphyromonas sp. | reverse complement strand
AAGGCTGGTGATGTCAAGGACGCTTCGCTCAAGGCTTCGCCCTCGCTCAAGGGTGTCGTCATCGACACGAAGCTTTACTCACGCGCCAATCGTAAGGGTGGTATAGCCGCCACACGCAAGATCAATCAGCGCTACGAGGAGGAGCTCTCCAAGCTACAGACAGCACTCAAGGAGGAGCTCGTCTCCAAGCTTCAGGTCATCCTCAAGAAGCATAAGACCACAGCGACAGACTTCGTTGACTACATCGGAGTCGTCAAGGTCAAGGCAGGCACACGCATCACCAAGTCTCTGCTCCTCGAGCTAGACTACAATGACTTGCGGATGTCCGACTGGACCAAAGACGAGCATACCAATCAGCTTGTCAAGCAGACGATCGCTAACTATATTAAGAAGGACAAGGTTACCATTGCAGAGGTCAATAGGCGCAAGCTCGATGAGACCCTCGGTGACGAGTTGCCCTCAGGCATCATTCAGACCGCAAAGATCCTGATCGCTAAGAAGCGCAAGATACAGGTCGGTGATAAGATGGCTGGACGACATGGTAATAAGGGTATCGTCTCCAAGATCGTACGTCGTGAGGACATGCCTTACCTACCAGACGGTACGCCAGTAGACATCTGTCTTAACCCGCTGGGTGTGCCTTCACGTATGAACCTGGGACAGATCTTTGAGGCCGTCCTAGCATGGGCTGGGCGTAAGCTCGGAGTCAAGTTTGCCACTCCTATCTTCGATGGAGCTACACTCGATGACCTCAACGAGTGGACCGACAAGGCTGGTCTACCACGTGGCGGTCAGATGAAGCTCTTCGATGGAGGTACTGGCGAGCCTTTTGATCAGGAGGCGACCGTAGGTGTCACCTACTTCCTCAAGCTCGGTCACATGGTCGACGATAAGATGCACGCCCGCTCTATCGGTCCGTACTCACTGATCACGCAGCAGCCTCTCGGTGGTAAGTCCAACTTCGGAGGTCAGCGCTTCGGAGAGATGGAGGTGTGGGCACTCGAGGCCTTCGGTGCGGCACACGTCCTTCAGGAGATCCTCACCATCAAGAGTGATGACGTCGTAGGTCGCTCTAAGGCTTACGAGGCGATCGTGCGTGGCGACAATATGCCCACGCCAGGTCTCCCCGAGTCTCTCAACGTGCTACTCAATGAGCTCAAGGGTCTAGCCCTCAGCGTACATATTGAGTAATCCCTCCCCTATCCTTACACACTATATATAGTCAGACTTAAGTTATGGCATACAAGACAGCCCCTAAGAGCAAGACCACCTTTTCATCCATTAGGCTCTCCCTGGCATCCCCAGAGGAGATCCTAGCGGCTTCACATGGAGAGGTTACGAATCCGAATACTCTTGACTATAAAACATACAAGCCAGTACGTGACGGACTCTTTTGCGAGAGAATCTTCGGCCCAGTCAAAGATTACGAGTGTAACTGTGGTAAGTTCAAGCGCATACGTTTCCGTGGCACCATCTGCGACCGATGCGGTGTAGAGGTTACGGAGAAGAAAGTACGTCGTGAGCGGACTGGACACATCAAGCTCGCTGTACCCGTTGCACACATTTGGTACTTCCGCAGTCTACCCAACAAGCTTGCCTCGCTGCTCAATCTCAAGTCAAAAGACCTCGAGGCGATCATCTACTACGAGAAGTATATCGTACTGCAGAGCGGTGTCTCTGACCTAGAGGTCAATACGATCCTCACCGAGGAGGAGTATCAGGCCAAGCTAGACGAGATCGACCAGAGCCACCCAGACAACTACGACCTACCCGAGAGTGACCCAGACAAGTTTGTCGCGAAGATCGGTGCAGAGGCTCTCTATGAGATGCTCTCCAACCTCGATCTAGACAGCCTCTCCTACGAGCTCCGTGACAAGGCGCAGACAGAGACCTCGCAGCAGCGTCGTCTAGACGCACTCAAGCGTCTCAACGTCGTCGAGTCCTTCCGCGCATCTAAGGATATCAACCGTCCCGAGTGGATGATCCTCAAGGTGGTACCAGTCATACCCCCCGATCTACGTCCACTCGTACCGCTCGATGGTGGACGCTTTGCTACAAGCGATCTCAACGAGCTCTATCGTCGTGTCATCCTGCGCAACAACCGCCTCAAGCGACTCCTAGATCAGAGCGTCCCCGAGGTGATCATTCGCAATGAGAAGCGCATGCTCCAGGAGGCCGTCGACTCACTACTCGACAACTCTCGCAAGTCAAGTGCTTTCAAGGGCGAAAACAATCGTCCTCTCAAGTCTCTCTCAGACAGTCTCAAGGGTAAGCCCGGTCGCTTCCGTCAGAACCTACTCGGTAAGCGTGTAGACTACTCCGCACGTTCCGTCATCGTCGTCGGCCCTGAGCTACAGATGCACGAGTGCGGACTACCTAAGGATATGGCAGCCGAGCTCTACAAGCCCTTTATCATTCGCAAGCTCATCGAGCGTGGTGTCGTCAAGACCGTCAAGAGCGCTAAGCGTATCGTAGACCGTCGTGACAACGTCATCTGGGAGATCCTAGAGAACGTCATGAAGGGACACCCCGTACTGCTCAACCGTGCTCCTACACTACACCGTCTAGGTATACAAGCCTTCCAGCCCAAGATGATCGAGGGCAAGGCTATCCAGCTACACCCCTTGGCTTGTACCGCATTCAACGCCGACTTCGACGGTGACCAGATGGCTGTGCACCTTCCCCTAGGCAACGAGGCTATCCTCGAGGCTCAGCTACTCATGCTCGCCTCGCACAATATCCTCAACCCCGCCAACGGAGCTCCTATCACCGTCCCCTCACAGGACATGGTCTTGGGACTTTACTATATCACCAAGATCCGCAAGGGATCTAAGGGTAGCGGACACACTTTCTACGGTGTCGAGGAGGCTAGGATCGCATACAACGAGGGCAAGCTAGACATCCACGCACCGATCAATGTCCTCATCGACAACGTCCTCGAGAACGGTCAGCC
>CAMPUN010000263.1 GCA_946997275.1 uncultured Porphyromonas sp. | reverse complement strand
AGCTACAGACGGGTGCCGATGCGCCCGACATTGTCATCGAGGTGCCTTGCGGGACGAGCGTGCATGACGCCACGACGGGCGAGTTTATCCTAGATGTGTCGCAGCATGGCGAGCGACACCTCCTCCTCCCTGGTGGTCGTGGGGGCAAGGGCAATAACTTCTTCAAAACCTCGACGAACCAAGCGCCTCGCTACGCACAGCCTGGCGAACCTAGTCAGGAGCGTCTCGTGGTGCTACAGCTCAAGACGCTGGCCGATGTGGGACTGGTTGGCCTACCCAATGCGGGTAAGTCGACACTCCTAGCGGCGCTCTCAGCGGCGAAGCCTAAGATTGCGGACTACCCCTTCACGACGCTACAGCCAAACCTCGGGATGGTCTCTTATCGTGACAACCGCTCCTTCGTAATGGCGGACATTCCTGGTATCATCGAGGGAGCTGCCGAGGGCAAGGGACTAGGGCTTCGCTTCCTCAGACACATCGAGCGCAACTCGATCTTGCTTTTTATGGTGCCTATCGACAGCCCCGACATCATTGCCGAGTATCGGATGCTATGCCGTGAGCTGGAGGAGTACAATCCGGGCCTGATTGACAAGCGACACATCCTGGCGATCACCAAGATAGATATGGCGGACAGCGAGCTCATTGACCTGGTCTCGGAGACGCTGCCCGAAGAGGTGCCGACGATCTTTATCTCTGCGGTGGCGCAGCGAGGGCTGACCGAGCTGAAGGACCTGATATGGCGAGAGATCAATGCGCCTTCGCTACACGATCCGAACGAGATCCTGCGCCAACCGCTCAACGATCGAACCACACAAGAGGACGATGATCCAGACAATCCACTACCTAAGCTAAAGGTGGAGGAGGATCACGACCTCATCGATGACATCATCTGGGAGGAGTAACTGCCTACGAGGATGATGGTCACGACACTTTTATCTTATAACTACTAACCTAGCATATACCCTATGAACTATCATCAATACAGTACCCCCGAGCTAGTCACGACACAGCTCGCACAGTTTATCGCTGAGGCGGTGGAAGCGACCGAAGGCGACTTTCATCTAGCACTCTCACTGGAGGAGCATGCGGAGATCTTGGCAAAGGCGCTCACCTCGGAGCCTTGGCGCAGCCGTATCGACTGGAAGCGGGTACACTTTTACCTCCTTCACGAGCAGCTGGGTGGAGCCGACCTAGCGCACCGCTCGCGACTACAGCGCTTGCTCTTTGATCCGCTACAGATCCCTGCAGATCATATCCACGCTCTGGAGGAGCCCGCACAAGAACCCGCACAGGCTGCGACGGCTCTGCAGCAACATCTGGCGGAGCGTGTACGGCACTTGGACGGTCGCCCGCAGTTTGACCTAGCTCTCCTTGAGATGGGCGTGGACGGTCACCTCGCTGGGGTCTATCCCGATCAGGTGGAGCTGTACATCTCGGACGATGTCTTTGCGCCCAACGAGATGACCACCGAGCAGGGTGAGCAGCGTCAGCTGGTTACTGTCACGCTGGAGGCGCTCGAAGAGTCTAAGCGACTGGTCTTCCTCGCGCTCGGACAGGATGTGCGCCACGCTGTGGGACACATTATCAATCTACTGCCCGAGGCGAAGGCTTATCCCGCCAACTTCCTGGCAGCGAAGATTCCCTGGGTACATCTCTTCGCCGATGACCAGGCGATGCGTGAGAAGTCGTACGCTATCTATTAGTCCTCCTGTATGAAAGAGTTTATCAAGACTTCTCAATCTAGTGAGCGCACGATCCTCGTGGGGCTCATCACGCCCGATGTGTCGGAGACGCAGGCGGAGGAGTATCTTGATGAGCTGGCCTTTCTCTCAGAGACTGCGGGGGCGGAGCCTGTGGCGCGCTTCTTACAGCGTCTCGACACGCCGAACCCCGCCACCTTTGTGGGCAAAGGCAAGCTCGACGAGATCACCGAGTATGTCTCTGCTCACGAGGTGGGGCTGGCAATCTTTGACGATGAGCTGGCGCCCAATCAGCTACGCAACATAGAGCGTCAGCTAGGCATTCGCATTCTGGACCGTACTTCGCTCATACTCGACATCTTTGCCACAAGAGCGCAGACGGCTCACGCCAAGACGCAGGTGGAGATGGCGCAGTACCAATATATGCTCCCGCGTCTGACCCGACTGTGGACGCACCTCGAGCGGCAGCGTGGTGGTAACATCGGACTACGTGGACCGGGTGAGACGCAGCTAGAGACCGACCGACGGATCATCCTACGCAAGATCTCACAGCTCAAGGAGCAGCTCAAGAAGATCGACAAGCAGAAGAGCGTACAGCGTCAGAACCGTGGCAAGATGGTGCGTGTCGCTCTCGTAGGCTACACGAATGTGGGCAAGTCTACGCTGATGAATGTCCTCGCTAAGAGCAATATCTTTGCCGAGAACAAGCTCTTTGCGACGCTCGACACGACCGTTCGCAAGGTCGTTTTGGGCAATCTGCCCTTCCTCTTAGCAGATACGGTGGGCTTCATACGCAAGCTCCCGACACAGCTGGTGGAGTCGTTCAAGAGTACCCTCGACGAGGTACGCGAGTCAGACCTCATCCTGCACGTTGTGGACATTTCGCACCCCGAGTTTGAGGATCAGATAGCAGTAGTCACGGAGACGCTCCGAGAGATTGATGCGCTGGGCGACAAGCCACAGATATTGGTCTTCAACAAGATCGACGCTTACCAGCATATCCCCAAGGATCCCGACGATCTGACGCCAGCGACCAAGCTTAACCGCACACGGGAGGAGCTAGAGAAGAGCTGGATGGCGCGCATGGGCAATGACTGTACCTTCATTTCGGCACGCACAGGTGAGGGGATGGACGAGCTGCGCCGACTCCTCTATGATCGTGTCAAGGAGATCCACATACAGCGCTACCCCTACAACGACTTCCTTTACCAAGACTATAGCGATCTGATGGACGATGGCGCAGAGTAACCAGCTCACACGATGGCAG
>CAMPUN010000262.1 GCA_946997275.1 uncultured Porphyromonas sp. | reverse complement strand
TCCTCTAGTAGAGGCGTTGACTCCAAATTGATCGAAGATAGTTGGTTGCCTCGTAGGTAGAGCTTGAGCAGTTTTGGGTTGTTAGATAGGTCTAGCTCGGTAAGATCATTGCGACGTAGGTAGAGAGCTATAAGATTAGGAACATGAGAAGTATTGATAGCAGTAATGCCAGCTCCATTTGCCTCAAAGTGGATCCAGTCTCCGAAGAATGTCAGCTTATTTCCGAGAGGAGTACCTTTCACCTCTAGCCTAGCTCCTGACGTCTCTTGCATCATCTCATAGTGCTGCAAATGCCCATTCCCCCAGTCTATATCAAAGGATACGGGGCCACTCTCCGCCGAGCGCAAATAGTATATCTGCTCTGTCCGTTGTTGAGTCTCAAGCGTAATCTGAGGGGGCAAGCAACCAGAGCCATCGCCTGGGATTTGTGGTCGCCAGTTCTTACCAACGGCTATCGCAGTATTGCTCGTCTTAGCTTCATTGGTATCATTGCTCTTTGCGTTAATTAGATTTGCCTTACTCGCAGGGGTAGATAATGTAGGCAAAGTCGCGTAAATCTTATCTAGGGTACAAGCGTCGAGCCCATTGTTTGCAAATTGCACTCGTGTCAGTAGCGGACACCCAGAGAGGTCTAGCTCTTGGAGCTTGTTGTCATTAAGATTGATATTTGTGAGCTGAGAACCTGCTGAGAGATCTATACGCTCCAGTCCACACGCTTGGAGAGATAGAGCACTTAACTCAGGGAATGAAGCTACACTAAAGGAGGTTATCTCGTTTTGAGAGAGAATGAGTTTCTTTAGCGGATGGGTCTCTTGCTCCTGACTAGCTACACAACTCGTAATGCCTCCAGCAGTGCAGGTTAGTGTACTGACCGACCCGATGATCTCTATCTTGGATCCTGAGCCCTCAATGAGTAGCTCTTTGGCTTTTGGCCCCATAGTTTCTGATTGAGTCCACGAACCTCGCTGTAGGGTAATCTGGGATCCCTCTTGGGTCGCGGCTAGCTTAATTGTCACAGCGTCGGATCTATTTGTCGTTAATTCAATCCGATGAGAGCTCATCACACTAGCCTGTTGCGCAGAGAGAGTACCCATGGGACTCAAAAAGAGGAGACACGCTACCAGCATTCCAACGCACGACGAAAGAAGATGAGTCACATCGTACAGTATATTAGCCTTTCGATCCATAAGCATTCAAAATAGAAGTCTCGATTAGTTGATATTCATTCTTCTGTCGTCAAAGATAAGAAAAAGTTTTTCAACAAAAAGCTCGACATCTAAATCTATATGGTTGACGCATGCTATAAAGTTAGCGAGCTCGCCTAAAACCCAACAGAAAAAACGTCCAAATGCTTCCGAGGAAGTTGAGATTCTCCACGGAGGAACGAAGAAATTCTTCGGAAGTTTGATTTGCTTCTTCCGAAGTGTCATTTCTTTCTTCCGAGGTTTCATTTGTCGGCTCCGTGGGGGATTTTCGTTTGCTCCGTGGAGATTTGCGATTTCCTCGGGGAGGGGGCTGGCTCTCGGCACTAGTGGCTCTAGTGCTCCTAGTGGCTCTAGTGAAGCTAGGACCTCTAATCTCTAACTTCTAATCTCTAGCTTCTAACCTCTAGCCTCTAATCTCTAATTTCGTATCTTTGCAGGTAGATATAATGAGAGCCTTAGGGGCTTTCGCCACATAGTATAGTTTATGCTCAAAGAAATCTTATCCATCTCAGGCAAGCCAGGACTCTTTAAGCTCCTGACCCACACCAAGAATAGTATCATCGTCGAGGATCTAGAGACGAAGCGTCGTATCCCCGCTTACGCCTCCGATCGTGTCGTATCGCTAGGCGATATATCGATCTACACGACGACCGAGGAGACGCCATTGCGCGTGATCCTACAGACGCTCCTCGACAAGTACGAGGGCAAGCCCGTAGACCTCAAGAGCCTTAGTGGCAAGGAGGCTTACTTTGACCTCTTTGCAGAGGTGCTCCCTGAGTACGACCGCCAGCGTGTCCACGACAACGATATCAAGAAGATCTTCCGCTGGTACAATATCCTCGTAGAGACGGGGCTGACCGACTTCTCGGAGCCTGCTCCTGAGGAGACCAGCGAGGCTAGCGAGGCTCCCGATGAGGAGTAAGAGACCTATCGAGCCACGCTTGGCTCACCCACTCTTGTCTAATAACTTTACCACACAATATCATGTACAAAGAACTGAAGAACTTCCTCACTAAGGAGATCCAGGACACTAAGGATGCGGGTCTCTACAAGGAGGAGCGCATTATCATCACCCCTCAGACAGCTGCCATCAAGGTACAGGGGGGCAAGGATGTCTTGAACTTCTGCGCTAACAACTATCTAGGTCTCTCCGACAATCCTCGCCTCATCAAGGCTGCCAAGGCCATGATGGATTCGCACGGATACGGCATGAGTAGCGTACGCTTCATCTGCGGTACGCAAGATATCCACAAGCAGCTCGAGCAGGCTATCGCTCACTACTTCCACACGGAGGATGCGATCCTCTACGCTGCTTGCTTTGATGCCAATGGCGGTGTCTTCGAGCCTCTCTTTGGCCCAGAGGATGCGATCATTAGCGACTCGCTGAACCACGCTTCTATCATCGATGGTGTACGCCTCTGCAAGGCTAAGCGCTATCGCTACGCTAATGCTAATATGGAGGAGCTCGAGAAGTGCCTTCAGGAGGCTCAGGAGCAGCGCTTCCGCATCATCGTCACGGACGGTGTCTTCAGTATGGACGGCAACGTAGCTCCTATGGACAAGATCTGCGACCTCGCTGACAAGTACGATGCGCTCGTCATGGTCGATGAGTGCCACTCGGCTGGTGTCGTCGGCAAGACGGGTCGTGGTGTCGCTGAGGCGTTTGACTGCTTCGACCGTATCGACATCCACACGGGTACGCTGGGCAAGGCTTTCGGCGGTGCTATCGGTGGCTTTACGGCTGGTCCTAAGGAGATCGTCGAGATACTACGTCAGCGCTCTAGACCTTACCTCTTCTCTAACTCACTGCCCCCCGCAGTAGT
>CAMPUN010000261.1 GCA_946997275.1 uncultured Porphyromonas sp. | reverse complement strand
GCCATCCTCTAGAGCCCTTACGTGGGCTATCTGCTCTGTGTTGCTCATAGTGTGGTTATTCTTTACTGTGAGATCCAATGCTTTGATGACATCTTCAAACTACCATGTCTTTCATTTGAGGACTAACTGCACGACCACGTGGAAAACGCCAAATCCTCACGTGGCTGTTGTTGATTCTCCACGGAGGAATGAAATGAAACTTGGGACTTATGAATTCATTCTTCCGAAGTTTCATTTGATTCCTCCGAGGAAATAGTCGTTTCCCATGGAGATATTTGGGATTTTCCCTGTGGGGGATTAAAGCTTAATTGGGAAGGCTCGGAGAAATAGAAAGCGGTCGTTAAGTCCTTGACGCTGTGACTTTGATACAACGGACGCACAGATCGTGCGTCCCTACAAAGGGCTACACGTCTGTGCGTCAGAGAGGTTTGCGTCTCTAGGGGCGGGGCTAGTGCTTGCCGACCTTGGTGAGGAGGTTGCCCACCTCGCTGGCGGATACCTCCTTGATGCCTCCGAGAGCGGAGAGGATGCCCGTCGCCTCGTAGGGGAGGAAGAGCGTCTTGTCGGAGCTGTTGCGACCGATCTTCTCGAGCGTATCCAGATAGCGCATCGCTATAAGGTACTGAGTAGGATTACTGCCCGTGCTGGCGACTGCGGAGGTGATGCGTTCGATGGCCTCTGCCTCAGCCTCGGCACGAAGGATGGTAGCACGAGCGTCAGCCTCGGCAGCGAGGATCTGCGCTTTCTTCTCACCCTCGGCGTGGTTGACCGACTCAGTCATACGACCCTCAGACTCACGGATCATAGCCTCCTTCTGACCCTCGGCGGTGAGTACCTGAGCACGCTTATCACGCTCGGCACGCATCTGCTTTTCCATCGCATCGCGTATGTCTCGGGGCGGGTTGATGTCTTGTAGCTCCACGCGGTTTACCTTGACACCCCACTTATTGGTCGCCTCGTCTAGGATGTCGCGCAGCTTGCTATTGATCGTGTCACGGCTGGTGAGCGTCTCGTCGAGATCCATCTCACCAATCACGTTACGCAGCGAAGTCTGCGTGAGCATCTCGATAGCTACGGGGAGGTTAGAGATCTCGTAGACCGCTTTGAGTGGCTCGACGATCTGGAAGTAAAGAACCGCATTGATCTCAGTCACAACGTTGTCACGGGTGATGACGCTCTGACGGGCGAAGTCGTAGACATTCTCTCGTAGGTCGATGCGGTCAGTATTGATAAAGCGTACGAGCGTGCCGCCCTTGCTGGATGAAGCTGTGATACGCCAAACCATAGGACGTGGCTTGTCAATGAAGGGGATGATCAGGTTGATACCCGAGGGGAGGGTCTTGAGATAGCGCCCGAGACGCTCGATGATCATTGTCTCAGACTGCTGGACGATAACCAGACCCTTGGCGATGATGTAGATGACTAGGAGGACGAGTACGCCCAGTACGATGAGGGATGCTTCCATATTTGTAGTGTTTGGGGTTGTTATTCTGCTGATTGTGTGATCGGTTCGACGATCATGACGATGCTGTCGTTGCTGACGATGCGGACCATCTCGCCACGTGGGATGACCATGTCGGGAGCTACCGTGCGGGCGCGCCAGTTGTCCCCGTCCACAGCGATGCGACCCGTCTCTCGACTAGCGTCTATGCACTCGGTGACACGAGCCGTGCGACCGTAGAGCGCCTCAACGCCCGTGCGGGCGGTCTCTTTGTCGCGACTGAGGCGGCGAACCATAGGGCGCAGGAGCAAAAGGGCGAGGATCGACCCAATGCAAAAGGTAATCACCTGCCAAGTGATCGAGGCGCCGAGGGCTGCGGGTAGGATTGCTAGCAAAGCGCCTATGCCAAAGCAGGCTACGACGAAGCCTGGCGTAAGTAGCTCAGCGAGTAGGAGCAGTAGTCCAGCTGTGAGCCAGAAGTAGATGGAAGAGTCGAACATAGCTTTAGTTGTGGATTAGAGAAGTGCTTCGATATCCTTGGCTAAGTTCTTCGGGAGCTTAGCCGATCCGTAGCGGGTTATCTCGGTGCCGTCACGGGAGATGAGGAACTTGTTGAAGTTCCACTGTATCGGCTTGACGGGCAGGTCTGAGTCTTGGCTCGTCTCCTCCTTGAGGAGCTTGAAGAGCGGGTGGGCGTGGGGTCCGTTGACCTCTACCTTCTGCATGATGGGGAAGGTGACGCCGTAGTTGACCTGACAGAAGTTGCGTATCTCCTCGTCGGTGCCTGGGTCTTGCCCGCCAAACTGATTGCAGGGGAAGCCGAGCAGGACGAGCCCCTTGTCGTGGTACTGCTTGTACAGCTCCTCGAGCCCAGCCAGCTGAGGCGTGTAGCCACACTTGCTGGCGGTATTGACGATGAGGAGCACTTTGCCGCGGAGGCTCGCTAAGTCTAGCGGCTCGCCTTGAGAGGTCAGGACGGTGAAGTCGTATATAGTTGCCATAGTATTCGTTGTTCTTTACACTATGACAAAGATACACTTTAGCCGAGAGAATTGCAACAGTTTGCGCACATTCCAGTTTGTTCCACCGTTGGAACCGAAAAGTTCCAAAAGGGGAACTTCTTTTGGGACTCGTATGTGCTACGAAGACAGCGTGATACGTCGGACGAGGATGGTGGGCTTTGCGCCATGAACTCGGTAGCGCTCGCCACTCGACCAGACGCAGTGTGCGGTAAGGTTGCTAACTTTGCACTCCGTAATGTCTTATCTACAGATTTATCTATGAATCCTTGGTTAACGGTTGCTCTGCTGGTGGTCTCTAACGTCTTTATGACTTTTGCTTGGTACGGACACATTAAGCTAGAGCAGATGCGGGTCCTCACGGACCACACGCCACTCTATCTGGTGATCCTGCTGAGCTGGTGCTTGGCGCTTTTTGAGTACTCCTTTCAGATCCCGGCCAATCGCTACGGCTATGTCGGCAACGGCGGAGCCTTCAGCTTGATGCAGCTCAAGGTGATACAGGAGGTGGTGTCGATTACGGTCTTTACGCTCTTCTCGGTGATTTTCTTCCGTGGGGAGCCGTTGCAG
>CAMPUN010000260.1 GCA_946997275.1 uncultured Porphyromonas sp. | reverse complement strand
AGTGCTTATTCTTCGGCATACCCATGAGAGAGAGCTTCTCGTCCAGCTTGAGCTTGTAGGGCTTCTTGTCCCCCTTCCACGAGGAGTGCCCTCTGCCACGGATGTTCATACTAAGAGGCTCTGCGGCAGTGCCTAGACTCACTTCCCCTGTGGGGTCGGTAATGTAAAATGTAGCTCGCTTGTACTCTTTCTTCGTGATAATCGGCTTGCCATCGGCCGTGGTGATATACATGACAGGGATAGTCTGTGACGGCTGCACCGTAGCATCGGAGGGTAGCTCCGCATCACTCTGCCCACGACAGGGCAAAAGCGTCGTAAGCATCACCCCCAGCGTCAGCAGGATTACGGTACCAATCTAATTGCGTCTCATAGCTTGATAACTTATAGTTGACTGTGGAGAGGGTCCCCTAAGAGAACCACGACTCTACCTTGCGAAACGCTAGGTAGAGGGCATCTAGCGTGAAGGTGCAAAACAGTGCAATCGGCACAAAGCAAAAGAGGTATCTCTTTGCAGAGTAAGCAATCACATTGTCTATCGAATCCCAAGAGTAGTTGATATGATAGAGTAGCAGACCGTACAGTAGCAAAGGCAATACGAAGGCCATAGCTACTTGCCCTAGACGCCCCCAGTGCTTACGCTTTATCATGATCGGTAGACTAGCGAGTAGCGATATCAGCAACAACAAGAAGCTCCAGCCGTAGAGCTGCGTATTGGTCAGATGCCCCCACAAGCCCTTGGCGATCAGATTGGCTTTGTCGCCATCACGTAGGAGCGAGGTGATGACAATACTCTCTGAGGTCATGCCTGTCCACTTTTGATGCAGGAACCAGCAGCACATGGGGAGGAGTATGATCATCCCCCAGCCAATGAGGTGCCACCACTTCAGTCGCTTGGCAAAAACTGGGTATAACAAGTAAAGCCCCATCGCCATCGGGAATACAATCCCATCGTACCGAGTCAAGATACTACCCAAGAGTAGCAAACCACTCACCCAGAGGAGACCGTAGTCAGCGGTCGGCTTGTCGCGAGAGCAACTTTTCAAAGCATAGATCACACCGAGCGAGGCGTAGATCGCATGGATCACATTGGTTGCCGAGAGCGATGAGAAGGCTATCATCTCTGGCGTGATAAGGACGAAAAAGGTTGCGATGATGGCACCCGTACTCCCCACCACATCTCGTAGCACACCGTAAAACGAGATCAAGAAAAAGAGGAAGAACAGCCCCGTTATCAGCTTAGATGTCTCAGCCCCCAGCATATAGACTATACTATAAGAGAGCTGTACCAGCGGAGCGTATGTGATGTAGCTACCCGCATTGTGGATCAGCGGATTATCCTCAGGACTAAAGACCGAGAGACCATACATCGTGTGCTCCTGCGCAATGAGGTAGCCCAAAGAGTCAAAGCCAGCAAGGCTATCTCTATCGAAGGTGGGGAAGAACATACACTTCCTAAAGTTCATCACCTCGATGACCACCACAAGGACGAAGAAGATAAGCCACACAATGTTGATCCTGCCCAACCACCCCTTCAGCGTAGCCCACGAAGGCAAGCTGACGGTGAGCCTTTTGCTCTTATATAGGAGCAGTAAGCCCGCCACCAACACGAGGAGCAGACCCACGATGACCCATACGAGCGAGAGCCTCTGACGCAGTAGGTCTTGTAGCATCATAAGCCCGACGGCAAGCAACATGCCTACGGGAAATGAGAGCCCGACGATCTCGACACGATTGAGCGAACCTCTCCCTACCACACTCAAGAGAGTCACTCCAGACAAGCACAGCAATATGACGAATAGTATAATGGATAGCATAGCACAAGGAGGTTATTGGATAGAGTCGTTTGTTAGAGGCACGATAGCAACTTCGATGGATGGCGGGAGCGCACCAGCCGGAAACATCTCGCGTCCCCCATCGCCCACGATCAAGACATGCGTTGGCACCCGATGATTGACCTGATACTCTTCACGGGTCACTACTTGCCGTGGATAGAGGAAGCGCATTGCCCAGAGCTTATTCCACGGCTCACCTTCTACCCCCTCTTGCTGAAAGTACTTAGCCGCAGGGATATAGATGATCGCATCCTCAGGGGTCTTGTCACGCACATACTTGTACACAGCGTAGCCGTTGCCGAGCTTCATCAGGTAGCGATCGCTCAGCGAGGACTCCTTGTACTCGCTTGCCACCTTCCAGTTGCGTCGTAGCATAGACCAGACGAACTGATACCCCTTCTGCTCAAAAGTGTAGGAGATCAGTAGCACCGCAATACACCCTCCGAGCAGGTTACAAAGGACCTTACTTACTTTCATGAGACTTCTTTCTAAAGCGATATTTAAGTAGCGTAGTAATGGCCGTAATGCCATCGCGCCAAGAGATCTTCTTCCCCTCATCCACCGACCTCGGGAAGTAAGATATCGGGATCTCCTTGATCTTTATTCCTCGCAAGGCAGCCTTTGCGGTCACTTCGGGACAAAACTCAAAGCCTTCACACTCCAGATCGAACGACAGTAGCAGCTCCCTTTTGAAAAGCTTATAGCAGGTCGGTTCGTCCGTAAGACGCTGCCCATATAGTAGGTTGGTAACCTTCGTGACGAGTTGTCCCCCAAGGTAGAAAGAGGTCGGGAAGCGCCCCTTGCGATGCGATACAGAGTATAAGTAGCGGCTCCCGTAGAGGACGGGTAGATCGGCCTCCCTAGCATAGCTCAGCATCCTGAAGATGTCATTGGGGTCATACTCCAGGTCCGCATCGTGGATGATGACATATTCACCCGCACACAGGGGCAAGCCCTGTCGTATGGCATACCCCTTCCCTCGATTGACCTCATAGCGGAGTACCTGGTAGCTGCCATCGGCAAACTTATCCTTTAGGACTTCATTCGCGATTGCTGTGGTATCATCAGCTGATCCGTCATCAACGACAATCAGCTGACAGTTTAGCTGGGACGCTCGTATGGCTTCGATACATCTCTCTAGAGACAAGCCGATAGTGCCAGCTTCGTTATAAGCCGGGACTACCATAGAGAGAGAGTCT
>CAMPUN010000259.1 GCA_946997275.1 uncultured Porphyromonas sp. | reverse complement strand
TATTGCAGAAGTTGCGTCCCTGCTCCACAAGGCTCTCGTCGTAGAGGAGGTCATTGCCGGCAGAGGTCGCCATCATAAGTCCTAGGCGCACGCCATCGGCACCGTACTTGTCCATCAGGTCGATGGGGTCAGGCGAGTTGCCGAGCGACTTAGACATCTTGCGCCCTTTGTCGTCACGGACTATACCGGTTAGGTAGACTTTGTCAAAGGGGCGATCACCCATAAAGTGGTATCCCGCCATGATCATACGGGCTACCCAGAAGAAGAGGATGTCAGGCCCTGTGACTAGGACGGAGGTGGGGTAGAAGTATTTGAGGTCTTCCGTAGGCTCGGAGCCGTCGATCTTGCCAAAGAGGCTGATAGGCCATAGCCAGGAGGAGAACCATGTGTCGAGACAGTCTGACTCCTGGTTGAGCTGTTCGAGGGTTAGGTTGCTGTCGCCTGTCTCTTGCTTAGCTTTTGCCAAAGCCTCCTCGGCGGTAGCGGCTACGACGAACTGTCCGTTGGGCAGATAGTAGGCTGGTATGCGATGTCCCCACCAAAGCTGACGGCTGATGCACCAGTCCTTGATGTTCTCCAGCCAATAGCGGTAGGTGTTGACAAACTTCTTGGGCACGAGCTGCACGGTGTCCTCGAGGACTGCCTGTAGAGCGGGCTTGGCTAGCTCGGACATCTTGAGGAACCACTGCATCGACAGCTTTGGCTCGATAGCTACATCGGTGCGCTCGCTGTAGCCGACGCGGTTGTTGTAGTCCTCCTCGTGGTCAAGCAAGCCAGCCTCTTTGAGGTCTGCGACGATCTCCTTGCGGACGACGAAGCGGTCTTTGCCGGCATACTTGCCACCGTGCTCATTGAGCGTGCCGTCGTTGTTGAAGATGTCGATCGTCTCCAGCTGGTGCGTGATGCCGAGCTGGTAGTCGTTGATGTCGTGGGCGGGAGTGACCTTCAGACAGCCCGTACCGAACTCTAGATCTACGTACTCATCCTCGATGATCGGGACAGAGCGACCCACGAGCGGGACGATAACCCGCTTGCCACGCAGATGATGGTAGCGCGGATCTGTCGGATTGATGCAGACGGCCGTGTCGCCCATAATAGTCTCGGGGCGCGTCGTCGCTACGATGATGTAATCCTCTGTATCCTCGATGAAGTAGCGGAGGTAGTAGAGCTTGCCCTGATGCTCCTTGAAGATAACTTCCTCGTCCGAGAGTGCCGTCTGTGCCTTGGGGTCCCAGTTGACCACGCGTACGCCACGGTAGATGAGTCCCTCTTCGTAGAGCTTGCAGAAGACATTGATGACCGACTCCGAGCGCTCCTCATCTAGGGTAAAGGCTGTACGACTCCAGTCGCACGATACGCCTAGTCTGCGTAGCTGGCTGAGGATGATGCCGCCATACTTGTCGGTCCACTCCCAGGCATGCTTGAGGAAGTCCTCTCGTGTGAGCTGATTCTTCTGAATACCTTGCTTAGCAAGCTGATCTACCACCTTAGCCTCCGTAGCGATCGAGGCGTGGTCTGTACCCGGCACCCAGCATGCGTTGTAACCCGCTATGCGAGCACGACGGATGAGTATGTCTTGTATCGTATTATTGAGCATGTGCCCCATGTGTAGCACGCCCGTCACATTGGGCGGAGGCATGATGATCGTGTAGGGCTTCTTGCTGTGATCCACATGTGCCTCAAAGAGCTTGTGGTCTAGCCAATACTGGTACCACTTAGTCTCGACACCCGCGGGATCGTAGACACTAGTTATCTGAGAAGTGATAGAATCGTCTTGCATTGCTTATAGTCTGTCGTGATATTTGCGTACAAAGGTACTGAAATATCACTCCTTGATACCCAAACGCTCGAGGAATCGTTGACGAGATACGATGAAACGCTCATGCGTAGCCTGAGCCACGACGCCTGCTTGGTCGGTTGCCTCAATGGCAAAGGAGAGTTTGCGCCCCTCTATCGATGAGAGCTGAGCTGTGACTGTGATCGTCTCTCCGATGGGTGTCGCATGCTGGTGGTCGGTCGTGATCATTGTGCCGACAGTCGTCGAGCCCTCCTCGGTATAGTTGCGAGCGAGGAGCATAGCTGCGTTCTCCATAAAGGCGATCAGCGCAGGGGTGGCGAGGACAGGCATATCGCCCGATCCCATCTCTGCGGCACTGTGCTTAGGCTCGATGATGTATTGCTTGGTTAGAGTGGTCGCTTTATTGTCCATAGTCATATATCGATTACTGGTTGTCGTAAGTTATGGTGTTGCCGTCGAGGCTTAGACGGTAGGTGCGCTGCTCCTCCGCCACGTAGCAGGAAGAACCTTCGGAAAAGTCTAGCTTGTGTCCCTCCTGGCTCACCCAGCCGATCTGGCGAGCGGGATTGCCCACGACAAGAGCGTAGGGAGCCACGTCACGGATCACGACTGTGCCTGCGCCAATCATAGCGTAAGCGCCAATCTTGACACCGCAGAGGATGGTCGCATTGGCTCCGATAGAGGCGCCTCTACCTATATATGTAGGGCGAAACTCATGCTTCCGTGAGACTGCCGCACGTGGATTGATCACATTGGTGAAGACACACGAAGGTCCTAGGAAAACCTCCTCTTCGCAATGGACTCCTGTGAAGAGCGTGACATTATTCAAGACACGACATCGGTCGCCTAGATGAACACGTGGCTGGACGACTACGTTTTGTCCTAGATGGCACTGCTCCCCGATGAAGGCATCGTGCATGATGTGGCAGAAGTGCCAGATGGTCGTGCCAGTGCCAACGTGAGCCCCCTCGTCAATAATCGTTGTAGGGTCTACGTAGCCAGTCTCGGTAGTACGGGAGGGGTGGGGCATAGCAGTGGAGCTTAGGGTGATTACTTGATCAGCGACTCGAGAGCGTTGAGGTCTGAGCGAAAAGCTGTGGAGACCTCCGCCTGATCCTCTACCACCTTGCAACTGTGTAGCACGGTAGCGTGAGAGCGACCACCGAGCAGTTCGCCGATAGCGCTGAGCGACTGATCCGTATAGCGCTTCGCAAAGTACCTAATCATCTGTCTCGCC
>CAMPUN010000258.1 GCA_946997275.1 uncultured Porphyromonas sp. | reverse complement strand
GACCAAAGCCGAATCCCGAAAGCAACACAGCGATTCGCCTTTATGCAACAGTCGCGTTCTAGCATTAGCGATGCACATCGCCGTAAGGATTGTATCATAGAGGGAGCTTTTGCCTCAACTTATGCAGGATTCTTTGACCATTGGATGCGGATTGGATATGCTCATAGAGTTTCCTTATCACACTGATTGTCCACTTGAGACTGTTGACTTTTGCAACAGTCTCATATAAAGCATCACCCTAGTACAAAAAAAAGCACTCTCAGCGAGTGCTTTTTTTGTGCGACTTTACTATTGTAGGGTAGCACTAATGCTCCCATAGTTTATCGTAGAAGAGGATTACAGGGAAGCCATTTAATTTGGCCTTTGGATTTTTGCCCGTTGGATTACGTGCTCCGTTTTCATAGAAGGGGTGAAAGATGAGGCTGCCCCCGTGAGCAATATCGTCCCACTCAAAGCCAAAGCAGAGGAATGCTGGACTATTCTTATGATAGTACTCCTTGTCTTTAGGTGGTGACAGCCAGTAGAAAGAGCCCCACTTCTCATATGGGGGGACTAGGAGAGGGTTACCCCAGTTCACAGCATAGGGGATCTCCCTTTTTATTCGATTGTCCTTGAAGAAGTAAAAGAAGTGTCCCGACATCACGTAGTTGACAAACTTAATGCGCTGATTGTTAAATCGCTTAACCCAATGACGGCTGAGCGGAATACACTCTAGATAAAACTTGTTATCTCCCGCCGAGTATAGGTATAGACCCATAGCGGGTGAATAGTGAAAAGTTTCAAGATCTTCGTTTGGCTCGGGATCTTTGAGACCTCGTAGGCCAACGTACATCGCACGCACTTCTCCGACCTGAGTGTTTGTGAGTATAGCTGTCTCCTTGGGGCTAGTTTTGCGAAAGAGCCCCAAGCAGCGATAACTTTTGTCTTTGACTTGTAGCTGCTGTTTCTGCCACCGAGGATTAGAGATGTCCGTTGTGTATTCGATTTTGTCATAATTTGGATAGGTATTAGCTTTGCTAGGATTCCCAAAAACAATAATACGTGAACAGAGAACCGCATTCATCTCTTCTTGTGAGGGGATGTGGTAGCCAGCTATAGGGGCTGCGTCCTTCTTGTAGCGCAATCGTAGACGGTCATTCTGAAAGGATCCGTCAGGCTGCTGGTTGGTGACGTAGTCAAAGGAGAAGTAGCAGGGATCATTGCTTGTCTTTACGGGAAATTCGTACCTCTTAAAAGTAGGCTTCTTCTGAGGTGTGTCTTTCGGCTGTAGGATAGGTGTCGTATTGCACATATAGTCGAGAGGCGATGGATCTCGATCCTGTATGAACACCTGTAGAGGGACGATGCCTGTGAGTGGCTTGCCATGAGGATCGCGTAGCTTAGTCGCACTCACGAAGGAGAGCTGAGAGCTTCCACCAGGAGCTGGCTTATCACCCAGGAGGATCTTGTTGTCAAAGTCCTTGTCATCGCTCCGTACATACCCACTACGCTCCTGACTAGTGTACGAAGTATAGACCGCTGTCATAGGTATCTGCTCCTTACCATTGAAGCGCGTCGTCTCTTGGTCGGTGATAGGCATACCCCATAGGTAGAGATCTTGGGGAAGTCTACCGTTTGGAGCTTTCATCTTTCGGTTGTCCTCCTGCTCTAGATTTGGATGCCCTGCGAGTGGCTTCTCATAGTTTCGATAGGTGACGAGTGATGGCCCCATCATGACGAGGTCCTCTGTCATCATAAAGAGGCTCTCGAGGGTGGGGTCTGTGTTAGAGACGTGACTAGGGGTCATCGGACTCCAGGACAAAGAGCTGAGTACGCTCCCCTGACCAATGCGAGGCAACTTGTCGGGGGCTAGATCATACTTGACGTTGGCATGTATGACGTTAGTCTCCACTTTGAGCCCTTTCATAAGGATGGGTAAGGAACTCTCGTTGTAAACCTCTACACGTAGGAGTACTCCTGGCATCTTGAGCCTGATGGGATTGCTAGAAGTATTCTCTACGACAAGATCCTTGCTAATCTGTACGGGTGTCCACTCAGAGAAGAATGGGATCTCAATATCGCTCACGGAGGTGCTTCCAGAGCTTCTTAATGTACTAAATGATATGGGAGCTTCGTAGCCACCACGCTCATCCCAAGTCGCAGCAACCATCGTGATTCCTTGATTATCCCTTCTAAAGAAGGGGTGCTTGGGGTTGTCATAGATGCACATCGCATACCAATCCTTACTCCCTGGCTCTAGCTTTTTCGTACTGCTCTGTAGTGCGATGCCACTCAGACGTTGCCGAGGAATTTGGAAGGTGTTATCTCCATTGCCCTTGTATCTGACATGGTCTAGATAGATGGTGTTGGTGGGATTGCCTTGAGCATCCTTCTGACTGAGAATGACGATCATATTGTCGCCACTCTTTGCGGCAAACTTAAACTTAGACCCTGCATCGGCGGTTGTTTCTAGGTCTATTGCCCGTAGCGACTGCTCAGGATGCTCACGCAGGTACTCGGGGTCTTCGTCACAGCTTACAGCGTTACGAAGGGGGGTAGTCTCGGCCATACGCGTGTTGAGCTCTAGCTCGATGGTGATGGGCTTATATCCTTTGGGGATAGGTTGCTCGGAGGCTGAGTTGCCTGGCTCTTGGGGCTTATTCGGCTGTCTGCAGCGATCTGCTACGCACGCAGTAAGGAGAAGTACCGAAAGGAGTGTCAGAGCGAGTGATCTGATGTAACTATATGGAGTATTCATACGAATCTATTATAGAGATTTGAACCCATTTGGACTAATGTTGACCACACCCCACTGAAAAGGCTGTACGGTTACTTCTAACTGGCTTGTAAATGAGATGAGGATGGGAATGTTGACCTCGTGCTTCCCCTTGAGGAGAATATGGTGTGTGGCGAGGTAGCTCTGTAGGTCAATGCTCTTGAGGACTTGAGATGGCGAGCCTTCTTCCGTTAAATCTAGCGTGAGACCGTTGATCTCATCTATACGGAGTAGGTCAAAGCGTGCTCTGTAGAGGTCTTGCTCTGCGTGATGTTTTAGCTGAGGAG
>CAMPUN010000257.1 GCA_946997275.1 uncultured Porphyromonas sp. | reverse complement strand
TAGCGAGTGCAGTCCAGTATGTTTGGAGTGCACTCGTTTGTTTTTACAAGGATACCGAGTGTGAGCGGTTGCGCCAATCGCTATTTGCAGTACTTTTGCTAGGAGGAGCATGACCCGCAACGGGCTCGGTGACCAGGAGGTTGCTTTGCTCCACACTTTCCATATCTGATGAACACTCGATGAACGAAATAAGAAGATCTATCAGCGCTCTGTCACGGCTGACCAGCATAGGACTCTGCGCTGCGCTCTTGCTGGTGGCATGCGTGCGGTCGCCCTGGCAGTATGACCGCTCGGAGGGTAGCCAACCCCACCTCTCCGTTGACACGATACGACTGGACACGCTCTACAGCGCGCTCTCCTCGGCAACCCACGTGGCGATGATCTACAACCCGCACGACCATCCGCTACTCCTCGACGAGGTGTCACTCCTGAGCGGTGGCAATAAGGGGTACCGCATCAACGTGGACGGACGTAGCGGCTCGGAGATACGAGATGTAACGCTGCCTCCGCGTGACAGTATCTTTGTCTTTGTGGAGGCGACCTTTACGGCTGGAGACTCAGACCTTCCGACACTGGTGACCGATTCGCTCCTGTGGCGCTGCAATGGGGTCACGCACTATACGCGCATCGAGGGTTATCGGCAAAACGTCTCTACCCTACCCGCCAACTGGCACATAACAAAGGACACCCTCTGGCGTAGCGAGCGTCCTTACCTAATAACCGACAGCATCACGATAGAGCCAGGAGCACGGCTAACGATTGCCGAAGGGGGGCACTTGTTACTGCCTCAAGGGGGGCGGATCATCGTGCGAGGGGCCTTGACACTAGCGGGCTCGGCGGCTAGTCCTATCCTCATAGAGGGTGTACGACGAGACAATCTCACGACAGATGTCTCCTATCGCTTGCTACCGAATCAATGGGACTACATCCAGTTTACGGCAGAGAGCCAGGGCAATGAGATACGCTATACGACCATTCGCAATGGACGGGAGGGGGTAACCTTTGCCCCGGGGAATGATCCCCTAGCGAAGCGGTTGCTCCTAGAGTCAAGCACCATCACCAATATGGGCGGAGATGGCTTGACCCTCGCAGGAGGTAGCTACACGCTACGAAACAGCGAACTAAGCAATGTGGGTGGTTCCTGCCTATCCATGCGAAAAGCTACCGTGCAGGCAGAGCAGATGACGGTGGTGTGCGACTACCTATTTGACCACAGGCGCAGCCCTGTACTCTATGTAGGTGAGGAGGGTAAGCTACAGATGATCAATAGCATCGTGGATGGTAGGCAGACGCTTGCACTACAGAGCGACACGCTGCGTCGCTCAGGCGAACTAGCGTGGCACCCCTCGGCTCAGGCGCAGCTGGATCTGCAGCATTGCTACCTACGACTGGAGCAGGACTCTATCGCTGCTAAGCGACTCGTTGAGGAGCTTTTCCCTACCTGTCATCGAGCCACTGTCCCCTTTGTGGATAGTTACTGGATGCTGGGCAAGGATTACAAGGATCGTAGCAATAGACAGGCTAAGTATCACTTCCACTTTGACTTTCACCCCGTAGAGACGGCTGGTCTGCAAGAGCTTTCGCCTTTAGCTCCTGCTGCTTGCGCCCTAGATCGTACGGGTCTGCCACGACGCAAGAATAAGCTAGGAGGCTACACCGTAGGCGCCTACGAAGCTGTCGCACCGCCAAAGGAGAAGAAGCCGTAACTCCGCCGACAAGAAGCGTGAGATCTTGGCGCTAAATTCGTATCTTTGTATGCATTTAGCCGTTTCGCCTTAAGGATGCTCCGCTCAGAGCTCACACCGAGGGCGCCTTTCGGCTTACTCAGATGGCTCCAAACTTAGTCCATGAACCCCGTACGAAGACGTCGTAAACTCTTTTGGATCCTACTCCTCACCCCACTGACAGTACTACTGCTGTTGATAGGATCGATCTACCTACCTAGTGTACAGCGCTGGGCAGTAGGGCGTATCATCCATACCATCGAGGAGCAGACGGGCTGGAAGATTACGGTCGAGGAGATGCGCATTAGCTTTCCGCTACGGGTGCGGGTCGACAAACTGCTCGCCACGGAGCAGGGAGACACGGTTATTTGGGTCAATGAACTGCGCACCAGTCTGCCTCTGATGCCTCTCTTTAACAAGCGCATAGAGGCTCCCCAACTGAATCTACGAGATGCGGTCGTGGCGATGCCTTTAGATAGTCTCAACCGTAGTCGTATCGATGCTCGCTTGGGCAATATGGAGGCGGGACATGTGCAGGTGGACTTGAGCTCGATGGATATTGATATTGCTGCGGTCTCCCTAGCGGATGGATTCTTTGCTTACACCCAGACTGACACAACCGAGACTAGCGAGCCTGGACCGCCTATGAGCATCAATATCAATCGGGTGGATCTTACGCGCTTTGCTAGTTACATACACCTCTACCCTTCGGGCGTACACACCGATGCGGTGATAGACCGTGGCGCTGTTGACAAGGTGATGGTGGAGATCCCAGACTTTAACCTACTAGTAGAGCATATCAATGTAGACCTGACGAGGGCGAGCTATGCGAGAGATACAGCCACGGTGAGACTCCCCTACGTGGACTACAATCATATGTCTTATCACGATGCGCATGCCGATATAGATGGGCTCTCTATCAATAGTAAGGGGCTGGTGCAGATGGACATTAACGAGTTGAGTCTACGTGAGCAGAGTGGAGCTCAGCTGGAGCACTTCCAGGGATACTTCAAGCTTGAGGACAAAGTGGTCAACATGCGCAACTTCTCGCTCTCTACGCCTAAGAGCCAGCTGACGGGGGATCTGATTCTTCCCCTAAGTCTCTTCTCGAACGATGAGGAGGCTGTCGTCACGGCCGAGCTTAAGGGTACTTTAGCTCCGCAAGACCTATACTACTACACACGCATTAGTCTGGACAGTATGCTCTATAGCCCTGGCGGTCACAAGCAGCTGGCCGATGTGCCTCTGTCCGTAGACTTGCGTTCGCGAGGTTCGCTGAGCGCCCTGGAGATATACAATCTAGAGTTGCAACAAGAGGGCTTCATCGCACTCACGGCCAGTGGCACAGC
>CAMPUN010000256.1 GCA_946997275.1 uncultured Porphyromonas sp. | reverse complement strand
CTCACCATACACTCGGCCAAGGGGATAGGCTTCCCCGTCGTCTGCCTTCTGGAGTACCAGTGGAGGCTCCTAGACCACAACGACATCATCTGGTGCGATGACAAGGAGGTGATGGACGAGCTTCACAAGCTGCTAGGTCCGGATGTGGAGATTCCTCCCCTACTCCCCATCTCCTCTACCAAAGAAACGCTGAGTACCCCCTTCCGCCACAGGATTGCAGCCGAAGAGGGAGCAGCCCTCCTAGATCGTATCAATACACTCTACGTAGCGATGACACGAGCCAAGAGCGAGATGCACCTAATCCTCAGTGAGAAAAAGGAGACATCGGGCAAGAGTGTCAACTTCGAGAGTGTCATCTCCGAGCTAGTCGAAGAGATCCATAAAACCGCCTCCAGTACAGACCTTTGCGGATCCAAAGAAATCCCCCTCCACTGCTCTAAAGCCACAACTTCTTCGGCAAAAGTTGGAGAAGTCCTGCAGTGCACCTTTTACACTCAGGCAGATCCCTCCACAGCTCCGCAAACTCAGCCTACGGCAGAGTCCAGCACCGCCTCAGCGCCCCGCAGGATCTCTGGCAGAGAGCAGACCAGCGACCTAGCCCAGCTACGCGTGCGTCGCTCCCAGAGCGTCTCCTATCAGGAGCAAGATGCCGTACGCAGAGGACTATTCCTCCACGCCTTGCTAAGTGAGATCGACTACCTAGAGCACGACGAACTACAAGATATACTCCACGCCAAGTGCCACCAGGGGCTTCTCCCCAGGGAGCAACTAGCCCTCCTCACCAAGCAGCTCGAGGGCGCACTCGCAGACCCTGCAATAGCCGAGTACTACCAGCCGAGTAGCAAGTGGCAGGTGGTCAACGAGCGGAGCGTCGTCCGCTTCACACAAGACACCAGCAGCGAGACACGCACAGCCCGCATAGAGCGTCCCGACCGCATCATGTATGATGAGGAGGCGCAGCAAGCCGCCATCATAGACTACAAGAGTGGCGATGAGGCACAGCAGCAGACCGCTCGTCACAAGCGCCAGCTACGCAACTACCGCGAGGCGCTCCTCGCCAGTGGCTTCACGACCGTCCGCGCCTACCTCCTATACCTCTCCAGCGACGGGCACCTAGTCGTCGAGGTAGACTGACCCCTCTACTGCCCTCCCCCAGTCTCCCCACAAAGGACTGCGAGATGCGATGCGCTTGTTTATTCGATAAATATGTGTACCTTTGCAGGCAATAGCATTTTTACTAACTATATATGAACCACTACGAAACCGTTTTCATTTTAACTCCCGTTTTGTCTGATGCTCAGATGAAGGAAGCGGTAGATAAGTTCACATCACATCTCACCTCTGCAGGTGCTACGATTGTGAACGATGAGCACTGGGGGCTCAAGAAGCTCGCCTATCCCATCGAGAAGAAGTCTACCGGATTCTATCACTTCATAGAGTTTGACGCTGAGCCTTCAGTGATCAAGCCCTTTGAGACACTCATGAGACGTGACGAGACGGTCCTGCGCTACCTTACTATCGCACAGGACAAGTTCCACCATGCGTATGCTGAGAAGCGTCGCTCACTGAAAAGTAACCCTGTAGCAGAGAAGTAATCATGGCAAGAACAAGAAGAGGTCGCTATAGCAGACCACTCCCCGGAGAGGTACAGCAGAAGAAGTACTGCCGCTTTAAGAAGGCGCGCATCAAGTTTGTGGACTACAAGGACCCCGAGTTCCTCAAGAAGTTCCTCAATGATCAGGGTAAGATCCTCCCTCGTCGCATCACAGGCAATAGCCTCAAGTTCCAGCGTCGTGTAGCTCAGGCTGTCAAGCGTGCTCGTCACCTAGCTCTGCTACCCTTCGTAACGGACCTTATGAAGTAATCATCACCTAGAGACCGATAAGACAATGGAAGTAATACTGAAAGAAGACATTATCAACCTAGGCTTTAAGGATGATATCGTAACTGTCAAGGATGGCTACGGACGCAACTACCTGATCCCTCAGAAGAAGGCTGTCATCGCTAGCGAGAGCGCTAAGAAGATGCTCGCTGAGGAGCTGCGCCAGAGAGCTCACAAGCTCGAAGCTATCAAGCAGGAGGCGCAGGCTCTCGGTCAGAAGATCGATGGCATGCACCTGGAGATCAAGGCTAAGACATCTAAGTATGGTGTCATCTTTGGCTCTGTAACGAATATACAGCTCGCTGAGGCACTCGCTGAGAAGGGCTTCGAGATCGATCGCAAGATCATCCAGATCAAGAAGGCTGTCAAGGAGGTTGGCGACTACGAGGCTCAGGTACGTCTACACCGTGAGGTGATCGTGCCTATCACCTTCACCGTCATCTCGGAGAATCACGCCGTCATCGAGTCTGAGACGCCAGCTCCAGCACCTGCACCAGCTCCCGAGGCTGTTGCCGAGGAGCAGACAGAGGCTCCCGAGGCTCAGGCTGAGGAGACAGCTGAGGCTGCTGAGTAATATATTAGAGAGCTCTGACCTAGTGGCGTAGCTTGCGCTAGCACCACAGTCATTCATCTAGGCTCTCCTGAGACTAACCTCATAAGTCTCAATAATATCTAAGAGAGGGTCGCTACGTATCATCTACGTGGCGACCCTCTCTGCTTGAGACTGTTGCATAAAGGCGAATCGCTGTGTTGCTTTCGGGATTCGGCTTCGGTCACATACGGAGGTATGCTCCCTTCAGACCTCACCCTCAGCGCCTTGCGCTTCATCCTTTCTGCAAAGTCTAGACAATCTTGCAAGCAAGATTGTGAGCCTGTTGACTTTTGCAACAGTCTCTGCTTATTCCCCTCCGATGTTAAAAGCGTCTAGCGCGCTACTGCTGGAGACGCACCTGCTGCACCCCTTTGATGCTCTGTAGTTGTGCTTGCAGGGCAAAGAGCGTTTGTCGCTCCCCCTCTCTAAAGGTAAAGGTGCCGTGCCAGAGTCCCCCGTCAAGCTGTTGTTCCTCATTGATCAAGCTACACTCGTCCGCTTGATGCAGCGTAGAGATGACGCGTCCTATTGTGACCGCATCGTGGAGCGCCGTCACATAGAGCGTCGCAACCACCGCAGAGCTCTCCATGCCCCGCCAACGAGCCGGCAAGA
>CAMPUN010000255.1 GCA_946997275.1 uncultured Porphyromonas sp. | reverse complement strand
ACACAGCGCTTCACATAGTGGTCACGACGATCCACGGGGCGGTAGACGATCTTACCAAAGACCTCCGGCTGAGCTTCCAGCGCAGCCCGTCCGCCATACATCTCCTTGAGGTAGTAGTAGTCGGGATTGGTCACCTTGGTTGTGACGGTGTCGCCTGTGGGAAAGTTGAAGACGACAAGGTCGCCACGCTCTACCTTTCGGATGCCTTTGAGTCGCTTGTAGGAGAGCTGTGGTTTGCTAAGGTAAGACTCATGTCCGAGGAAGCGGTTTTGCGTTAGTGGCACCTGCAGCGGAGTCATCGGCATACGGGGGCCGTAGGTCACTTTGTCCACAAAGAGGTAGTCACCGACGAGGAGCGTCTTCTCCAGCGAAGAGGTGGGGATGGCGAAGTTCTGGATGAAGAAGATGCTGAGCAGATGCACGCCGATGACCGCCCAGAGGAGGTCTGCCAGCAGGGAGACGAAGCCTCTCAGCGTCTTGTTCTTAATGTTGCGGTACCAAGACCAATTGATGAACTTGGTAAAGTAATAGTCCAGAATAAAGGGTAGGAAGATCAACCAAAAGGGACCAGCCCAGAGGAGACAGAAGAGGAGGTAGAGAATCGGTATGACGATGGCTACAATCTTCTGAAAGATGGTCTTGTCTTGCCAGTGAAGCTTGACTTTCATAGCGTGAAGGGGGTGTGTGGGTAGGACTATTTGTGTAGGATGAGGTCACGCATAGACCAGACACCTACAGGGTGCTGCTGAAGATACTCAGCCGCGAGGGTGGCTCCTAGAGCAAAGCCCCGACGGCTATAAGCCTCGTGGCGGAGCGTTATCTCGTCAATGTCGGAGTGATAGATGACGGTGTGGATGCCAGGCACCTCGCCCTCACGGATTGCCTCAATGCCGAGAGAGCCGTCGTGCGTCTCAAGCCCCAGGTGCCAGTCGTGTAGCGAGGGGGTTTGCTCGATGAGCTCCTCGGCGAGTGTGATCGCAGTACCACTAGGCGCATCAAGCTTGTGTATGTGATGCGTCTCCTGAATGCGTGGTGTGTACTCGGGGTAGGGAGCCATGAGCTGGGCAAGCTGCTCGTTGAGGATCATCATGAGGTTCATCCCGAGGCTAAAGTTGGACGCTGCAAAGAGTCCCCCACGTCCAGAGCTTTGCACCTCAGCCTTGAGCTTCTCGAGCTGTTCATTCCAACCCGTACTGCCTGTGACCACGGGGAGTCCCGCTTTTAGGGCAGCCAGGCAAAGCTGATAGCCACTCTCAGGGGTGGAAAACTCAATGGCTACGTCGGCCTCTCGCAGGGAGCCGTCCTCCAGTAGGGCAGCGTCAGCCTTATCTATACGAGCGACCACCTGATGTCCGCGCTGGGTGGCGACCTCTTCGATCATATGCCCCATGCGTCCGTATCCGAGTATAGCGATTTTCATAGTAGGTAAGTATTTAGCGAGTGTGCGTGGCTTACGGCGCACGAGATGCGTGGATTACTTCTTAGACTTCTTGGCGTCCTCGGCCTTAGCTTTGTGGGCAGCGTTGAGGAAGTCAATGACTTCTTGGGTGATGTCAAAGCTTTCGCCAGCGTACATCACGCCTTCAAGTCCTGCGGAGGTGAGGATCAGGTCGTACTTCTTGTCCTCGTTGAAGGCTTTGAGCTGAGCTACCACCTCATCGTGAAGGGCTTTCTGAGCATCTGCCTGAGCTTTCATCGCCTCCTCAGCGTAACGCTGCTCCAGCTGAGCTCCCTCCTGCTGCATGGCAGTGATGCGCTTCTCCTCGGCATCGACCTGAGCCTGAGTGGTGAAGAGACCTTTCTGAGCCTTCTCCATATAGCTGGCGTAGGCTTGCTGAGCCTTCTGTGCCTTGTTGGCTAGTGTCTGCTGGTTGCGCTTGATCTGAGCCTCGATCTGTTTGTTTGCCTGAGTGTAGTACTCGTAGTTTTTGTAGAGTGAGTCGAGAGATACGACGCCTATCTTGAGCTGGTGCGTAGGATCGGCGGTAACTGCAGTCAGGCTGTCCGAAGTTGTGGGTTGACCATTCTGTTTTTTATTGCAGCTACCGAGTAGAAGAGACGCAATGAGTAGGGGGAGTAGGAGGATAAACTTCTTGTTCATATAGATGTTGTGTTGATTTGACTAAAGGTGGGGAGAGGATTATTGCGGATCATCGGCTAAGCGATCGGCTAGGTCTTGTCTCGTAGCCAGCTCCGCCATCTGCTTGTTGGCACATCCTATACCTCTCTTCTTAAGAGCTTTGCTGTCCTCGATGTGCGAGCTCTGAGGGCTCTTGTCGCCCTTGACGATCAGTCGCAAGGCGAGCAGAAGTACGGCGAGTCCGACGAGGATAACGGATACGATGACGAGTTTCATAGTTTTTCTTAGTATATTTGCAGGGGAGAGTAGCAACGTGCTACAGCTCTTAGGTAGACAAAGGTATACCTTTTGTCGGACTTACGCACGCATTTGAGGTGACAAACTGATATCGTGCGGTAGTTAACAAGCTTATATTCTAACTTTTCAAAGCAATAAACGATGCAAATAACAGATCTAACTCACATGCCCATCTGGCAGCACTTCTACGAAATCACCAAGATCCCTCGTCCCTCCAAGCACGAGGAGCAGATATTGGCTTTCCTCAAGAAGTTTGCCGAGGAGCATAACCTAGACTATGCACAGGACAAGACGGGCAATATAGTCATCCGCAAGGGTGCTACACCAGGCATGGAGGACCGCGAGACCATCATCCTCCAGGGCCACGTAGATATGGTCTGCGAGAAGAATAGTGACGTAGAGCACGACTTCTATAAGGATCCTATCAAGACGCAGATCATCGACGGATGGATTCACGCTGAGGGTACGACTCTAGGTGCCGACAATGGTATCGGAGTCGCTGCAGGGCTTGCCGTCCTAACTGACCCCACCGTAGAGCATGGACCTGTTGAGTGCCTCTTTACAGTAGATGAGGAGACTGGTCTGACTGGTGCTATGGGTATCGAGCCAGGCTTCGTCCAGGGACGTATCCTCATCAACCTCGACAGTGAGGACGAGGGCGAGATGTTCATCGGCTGCGCTGGTGGTATGGGTACGATGGCTTTCTTTGACTA
>CAMPUN010000254.1 GCA_946997275.1 uncultured Porphyromonas sp. | reverse complement strand
CTTCGCGCCCCCCTCCACGGGCATACCGACCAACTCATCATCGAGCATCATGACGAACTGCTACGAGACATCCCGACAGGTAGCCACATCGGGCGGTATCACTCGTGGGTGGTACAACCCGACAACCTCCCCGCCACGCTACAGGTCACGGCACATGCGCAGTCCGACGGCACCATCATGGCGCTACGACATCGCAACCTGCCACTCTGGGGCGTACAGTTTCACCCCGAGAGCTACATCTCCGAGCACGGACGCCGCTACCTGCACAACTTCATCGCCCAGCTCTAGCCGCCCTCCCCCGTCCTTCAGCCAAAATCACTTTTCCAAAAAGCTACTTTCGCGCAAAAAGCCGCTTTTCCAAAAGCGAACTCTATCGCAAATCGGACAACCCGATGAGACGAGTAACGGTTGTAGGGACGCACGATCGGTGCGTCCGTCCCCGTTAAAACCATGTCTCTGTAACCTTTGACACAACGGACGCACAGATCGTGCGTCCCTACAAAGGGTTACTCGCCCGATGCGCTCCGAGCGGACTGTACGTCAGAGTGAAATGTGCGGGGGGATATCCGTGAGTGCTTTTTTTGTACCTTTGCGGTGTATATACCTTTTGGAGCATGTTGCCGTGGCAACGGTCTCCTTTTTAGTCGACTACAACACACCACTTATGTCTGATCAGATACATATCACGCTACCCGATGGGAGTGTCAAGGAAATGAAGCAGGGCTCGACCCCGCTAGATATAGCTAATAGCATCAGCGAGCGACTGGCGCAGGAGGTCCTAGCGGCCGAATGCGATGGCAAACTCATAGATGTGCGCACTCCGCTCATGCAGGACGCCCACATCAAGCTCCTCAAGTGGGAGGACGAGGGTGGTAAGCACGCTTTCTGGCACACCTCGGCTCACCTTATGGCGGAGGCACTACAGGAGCTTTACCCTGGCGTACAGTTTGGCATAGGACCTGCTATCGAGGCGGGCTTTTACTACGATATAGATACTGGCGATGAGCTGATCAAGGCGGAGGATCTGCCGAAGATCGAGGCTAAGATGCTCGAATTGGCGCGTCGCAAGGAGACACTCGAGCGCAAAGCGATCTCTAAGAGCGATGCGCTGGACTTCTTTAAGAAGACGGGTCAGGGCTACAAGCTAGAGCTCATCAACGATCTAGAGGATGGCACCATCACAACCTACACGCAGGGTGCTTTCACCGACCTATGCCGTGGTCCGCACCTTCCCTCTACCGCGCCTATCAAGGCGGTCAAGCTGCTGAGCGTGGCTGGCGCTTACTGGCGTGGCGATGAGACGCGCAAGCAGTTGACTCGTATATATGGTATCACCTTCCCGAAGAAGAAACTCCTGGATGAGTACCTTGCTTTGCTCGAAGAGGCGAAGAAGCGTGACCACCGTAAGATAGGTAAGGAGCTGGAGCTCTTTGCCTTCTCACAGCGTGTCGGACAGGGCTTGCCTCTCTGGCTACCACGTGGTACGCAGCTCAGACTCAGGCTGGAGGACTTCCTCAAGCGTATCCAAAAGCGCTACGGCTACCAGCAGGTGATGACGCCTCACATCGGCAATGTGGAGCTATACAAGACAAGCGGCCACTATGCTAAGTATGGTGCTGACTCATTTCAAGTAATCACGACACCTCAGGAGGGGGAGGCCTTCATGCTTAAACCGATGAACTGCCCCCACCACTGCGAGATATACAAGCTCAAACCACACTCCTACAGGGATCTACCTGTACGCTTGGCCGAGTTTGGCACGGTCTATCGCTACGAGCAGAGCGGTGAGCTACACGGATTGACGCGTGTACGTGGCTTCACACAAGACGATGCCCACATCTTCTGCCGTCCTGATCAGGTCAAGGAGGAGTTTCTCAAGGTGATGGAGATCATCTTCATCATCTTTAGAGCGCTAGACTTTGAGAACTTTGAGGCGCAGATCTCGCTACGTAGCCAGACTGACCGTAGCAAGTACATCGGTAGCGAGGAGAACTGGGATCGTGCCGAGCAAGCTATCATCGAGGCTTGTCAGGAGGCTGGTTTGCCCGCTCACGTTGAGTACGACGAGGCTGCTTTCTACGGACCAAAGCTTGACTTTATGGTCAAGGATGCTCTCGGTAGACGCTGGCAGCTGGGTACGATCCAGGTAGACTACAACCTACCAGAGCGATTTGACCTAGAGTACACGGGCGAGGACAATCAGAAGCACCGTCCGGTGATGATACACCGCGCACCCTTTGGGTCGATGGAGCGATTCGTAGCGGTACTCATAGAGCACACGGCGGGCAAGTTCCCCCTATGGCTGGCTCCCGACCAGGTGGTCATACTACCAGTCTCAGAGCGCTTCAACGAATACGCATACGAGGTAGCAGCAACTCTAGGCGAGCATGACATCAACGTATCGGTTGATGACCGCAACGAGAAGGTGGGTCGCAAGATCCGTGACAATGAGCTCAAGCGCATCCCTTACATGCTGATCGTCGGCGAGCAAGAGCAGGCTGACGGCACAGTCTCAGTACGTAAGCAAGGCGAGGGTGATGCTGGTACAGAAAAAATTAGTACCTTTGCCGAGCGTATCTTGAAGGAGATAGAGAGTCAGATGAACGCTAACGCGTAGTCCACACCCTTTATCCCGACAGATCGCATCAATCTAAGTACTTGATCCAATAACCAAACCTAGCACACTGCTAACAAATCACTAACTGCTAATTGCAGACGAATGGCAAACAGTAGAAATTTCAGACGTCCACCCATCAAAGAGCAACCGAACCGCATCAACGAGCAGATACCTCACCGCGAGGTACGTCTGGTCGGTGACAACGTAGATCAGGGAGTCTACCCTATCCAGCAGGCTCGTCGTATAGCTGAGCTTCAGGGGCTAGACCTTGTGGAGATCTCGCCAAACGCAGAGCCTCCCGTATGTCGTGTGACTGACTATCAGAAGTTTCTCTATCAGCAGAAGAAGCGACAGAAGGAGCAGAAGGCTAAGCAGGCTAAGGTGGTGGTCAAGGAGATTCGCTTCGGACCTCAGACAGATGACCACGACTACAACTTCAAGCTACGTCACGCCGAGGGCTTCCTCAAGGATGGCTTTA
>CAMPUN010000253.1 GCA_946997275.1 uncultured Porphyromonas sp. | reverse complement strand
TTTCTTCATGTCTATACCAGATTGGTTGAGATAATCTAGTCGCAAAGGTACAAAATAGAAATACACGGCTCCACGTTTTACCCCGCAACTAGAGATTAGAGGCTAGAAATTAGAGGTTAGAGGTTAGACACTAGACTCTAGAAGCACTAGTGCCACTAGGAGCACTAGAGCCACTAGCCCCCTCTAATCTCTAACCTCTAGTGTCTAATCTCTAAATCTCCTCGGGCAGCGCGTCGATCTGCGCGAGGATTGTCTCGCCGAGGAGCTTCTTGCGACGGATGTGGTCGTGCACCTCTATGACGAAGGCGTTGTCCTCATAGTTGCCTCGCACCTGCTCGAAGTCGATGCGACGGTTGTGATCGCCGTCGAGGTCTATGCCGAAGCCGACCTGCGTGAGCATCTCAAACTCTTTGTGAGCATCCTGTAGGAGGTACTCGTCTAGCGTGATGACGGTCTCTTGCCACTCCTTGATGATCTGTATGACCCGCTCCACGGTCAGATCCTTGGCGGCGATGTCGTACCAACGGAGCAGCAGGTCGTAAGCCCAGTGCCACTCAATCTCGTAGTAGCGACTATGTATGGCGCGGATGGCGACGTTGACCTCTTCGAGCGTCTTGATCTGTCCCTCCTTGATCTGTTTGATCAGATTGCGAACGAGTCGACGAGGAGCGATCATACCAGCTAGGTCGAGCCAGTCTGAGAGCCCCTCATTGCTGGTGGGCGGTAGGCAGGCGACGAGCTCGCTTTTGCTCTTGGGAGCTTGATCCTGGATGCGCTGGATGAGGGAGTTGCCGAGGAACTTGACGATACCCATCTCGTAGTAGCGACAACCCTTGACGAGGGAGCTATAACGGATGTGCATGTCGTGATAGATATAGGTCGCATTGGAGCTGCCGAGGTGCGTCTCCAGCGCCTTGAGCTTGTGCCACCCTTTGTACATTTTGCCGACCGTATAGGGCGAGAGGAGGTTGTAGTTGACGCAGTCGAGCTTTTCCTCTGGGTGACGCTTGTCACGCTTGGGCCACTTCTTGGTATCACGGATGGTACCGACGCTACGCAGGTTGGTGCCTGGCACGAGGTAGGTCTGGTTGTCATTCTCTATAATATAGGAGAAGGGGAAGTCTGACGAGTCAATATGCGCCACGTGACGCCCCATGATCAAGCTAAAAGCACCGATGCGCGAAGGCCACAAGACGTACGAGTCGGAGGTGGTCTTACTACCACGCTCTACGATGCCCTGGTGAATGGGGCCGAGCTTGTAAAGGTGGTTGCTCTGGTTAGATCCACTGCCCGCATTGAGGAAAGAGTAGTAGCCAGCGATCAGGAGGCTACTCTTGTGCATCGTAACGGTAAAGGGACCGGCAAAGACGGCACACGCCTCGCCGTTTTCGCACTGACAGTTGGCAAAGAAGAGCGAGTCGTGCGCACTGAAGAGGTGGGTCACCGAGCAACCCTGACCAATGAAGCTACGCGAGACGTTGGAGCCGTCTGAGACGACACAACCAGCGGAGAAGATGAAGTCCCGACAGATCACCCCGTAGCCAACCTTTGTGGGGCTCAGGACGGTACTATTGATCGATCCATTTTCCAGTACAGAAGCGCCGATGATGGAGCTGTGGGGGCCAACCTTGACATTGGTCATAAGACCGCAATGCTTGATGATGGAGCTCTCACCGATGGTGCCACGGTCCGAACGCACGGAGTCGGTGTACTCCTCGACGAGCTTAGAGAGTGCGGCCTGTAGCTCCTTGTCGTGGCGATACATGGCCAGCATATAAGCGGTCTGGGCGGTCAGGATGTCGCAGATGGGCACCTCGCGACCGCCTGTCTCGTTGAGCACCTCGACGAGGTAACCATTACCAAAGGTGGTCTCGCCCGTCACCTTGAGGGCGGCTATATCGTGAATGATCACATCGTCAGCGATGTCGTAATGCGAGATGCAATCCCGCACCCCGTCAATGATGACGCGGTCGCCGATGGTACAGTTGACCAGCTTCACATGAGCCAAGCGGTAAGGCTCGACGTAGCTCGGCTCCTCCTCGGAGGGGCGACCGCCACGGTTGTCTCCGATCTCACAGCTCCCGATGAAGTGAACCTGCTGACAGCGACTAGCATCAAAGTATCTATGAACGCGAATCAAGGACCAGTCTTGCGCTTGGCAGCCCTGATCCGTTAGTTGTTTAATCTCTTTTGAATTAAGCTTTCGCATAGATTATAGGTTGGGTTGTTTGTAGAAGTTTGGGAGAAAAAGGATGCCGCGCTCACAGCCGATGCGTCTCTGCGATCATCTGGCGGAGCTGTCGTATCCAGTCGTCTGGGAGCTCCTCGACAGCGATGGGCATGCGGTAGCTCCACACATGGTGGGGATTGCTCGGATCGTTGATCTGCTCGCTCTGCGGATCGACCGTGGCGCAGTGCTCGGGACTCAGGGCTAGCCAGTCTTGTAGTGGCAGTATGCAGAGTCGTGAGGGACTCTCTAAGTGCCGGCGCACGATGATCTCCGCCAGCTCGGGCGTGAGCGTGGTGTCGTAGGGGACTCCGTAGTCGGCGAGGAAGTAGTCGTAGTAGCGTCGTGAGCGAGCCTCGTCTTCTGCCCACCACAGGCGCAGTGGGGCGCAGTCGTGCGTTGAGGTGGTAGCGACGCTGTCCTCGGAGAAGTAGGGCGCCGCCTCAAACTCGATGCCGGCACTCTTCGGCATGCGCTCCACGTATAGCTTAAGGATGCCGAGCTCCTCTAGGACGGGGTAGACACACTGAGGGACCATCCCCAGATCCTCGGCACAGAGATGGATTGAGGTCAAGGACTTTAGGAAGGTTAAACGCTCCAGCCCACGCTCGCGCCACAGCTCTTCGTTGCCGCTGTAGTAGTAATCCTCGCAGACGGCCCGCATACGCTCTTGTAGGTCGGGCGACAGCGTCGCAAAGGGCGCAGCACTCGCCACGTCGTAGCGAGGCACGTAGCCCGCATCGAGACGTTCGATCCAGAGCACATCTTGCGTCGTCACAGGCTTTTTGCTCGGTGCTATCCACTCAGGTCGTAATGTCTCGGCGAGCCCTAGCTTTGCGATCTCCCTCTTCAAGTAGCGTCGTGAGGGAA
>CAMPUN010000252.1 GCA_946997275.1 uncultured Porphyromonas sp. | reverse complement strand
GGGCTGACGCATTATAGACACTCTGCTAGGAGCTGCCTAGGACGATAACCGAGGAAATCCCAAATAGCTCCGTGGAAAACAGAAATCCTTCACCGAGATAAGAAACAAAACTTCGGAAGAGTGAAATGAAACTTCGGAAGAATGAGATCATAAGTTCGAAGAGTTTTTCCGTCTCTCACGGAAAAATCAAAGATTTCCACGGAGGAATTCACGATTTCCTCTGTAGAGACTAGTTCATTTGTATAATGCGTCAGCCCTGACCTCTATATCTCTCTCTTGACTCAATGTCCTTTTTTTTTACTATCTTAGCCCCCTGAGGAAAAGAGAGTAGTTGTGTGCCGTGTGCTCTCACCCGCCCCTGATCCTCTTGTAGACACATAAACCCTTACACAAAGAGAATTCAATCACTTACACTAAAAGACATACGCTTATGAAACGAATGTTATCTATGTTAGCGTTATTGGGTACATTCCTGCTCATGCCCCTCGTGGCGCAAGCGCAGAAGTACACAGTAACCTTCGAACAGGTGGAGCACTGCACCATCACGGCCAAGTACTTTGCCTCGGGGAGCTATACTGAAGTAAACAGCGGGGATCAAGTTCCTAAATTCTCCCGCTTAACAATCCAAGCGACTCCCGAAGAGGGTTATATGGTGACCCACTATATCATTGATGGGGTTGAACAGGAAAGCAATGGTACCTCGATTAACAAGATGGTTTTCGAAGACGTGACCATCTCTGCACGGGTGATACAAGTGCGTCCCTGTACAGTCACGATTACTCAGCCGGAGCATGGTACGCTCAAAGTGACCAGTGGAATCACAGAGGTGCAGTCTGGCAATCAGATAAACTCTGGTTCTACGCTGGTGCTAAGGCTAACTCCCGACACCGGCTATGAGATCGAGTATTGGATCATCAATGGCAAAAAGACCCTGCCTGGAGAGACCTCTCCGAACAGTTCTTATATAAGACTTATGGACGACATCACGATCACTGCTCAGTTGAAAGTAGCTGGCACTAAGACGATGGTCCCTGTGACGATTGTCAACCCTGAGTTGGCAACGATCAAGGCTTACAAGGGAACTAGTCCCTCTGATCCCGAGCTACAACCAGGAGAGCAACTAGAGGTGGGAAGTGATCTCACGGTGGAGATCACACCAAGTGATGCTTTTCATGCCTTAGATTATTGGCTCATCAACAGTGAGCGAGTAGATAAAGATTCGGGGTCTCTTTCCAACCAAAAGAGACTCAAAGTCGTAGAGGCTATGACCATCTCGGCGGTACTCAAGGAGGCTGGATACGTGATTACCTACAAGCAGCCAGAAGCGGGTGGTACCCTTACGGTAAAGACTACTGGTTATGGTGGTAAAGAAGTAGTCTCAGGTAGTCGCGTCAAGGAGGGAGAACGCATAAGGATTGAAGCAACAGTAGAGAATGGCTACCAGTTCAAGCACTTCCTTATCAACGGCAAAGTTAAGAAGTCTGATAGTTCGAGGTTCTTTTACCTATACGAAACGGCTAACTCAGACATGACCATCGAGGCGGTCATAGAGAAGACCGTGCCTTGTGTCGTCACCATCACTCCATTTGAGCATGGTACGCTGACGGTGAAGTATGGCACTTACGCTAGTTCTACGATCGTTGCCAGTGGCGATGAGGTGCCGATGAATACCGAAGTAACCATTGAGGCTAAAGTAAATCCAGATTACGAGTTCAAGCACTTCCTAGTCGATGGTGTAGAGACTCCTCATACCTACTACTCCGATTACTTCGGAACCTATAGTTGTACATACAGGATTACGAAGTCTGTCACGATTGCTGTTGTAGCAGAAAAGAAGCCGACAACGAAGGTCACCATTGAGCCCTTTGAGCATGGTGAGCTAGAAGTGTCGTACGGACCTTATGGCAAAGAGACCAGGGTCAAAACAGGCGACGAGGTACCACAAGGTACTAAGCTAGATATCTATGCAGGCTTTGATGATGGATATGATCTCGATCACTTCCTCGTCAATGGCGAGCAAAAGCCTGCTGATAAGCCTGAGTGGGGATACATCGGAGTTACTGTAGGCGATACGCCTCTGACGCTCTCAGCCGTTGCTAAGAAGACTCACGGACTGATTGTCATGGTTCAGCCTGACGCTGCACAAGGTGCGATGACGGCTCACTACACTGACAATGGTCAACAGAAAGATTTACGAGATAGTACATGGGTGGCTCTAGAGACTCCCGTTACCTTCGTCGTAGTACCTGCCGAGGGCTACGAGATGGATCACTGGATGGTCAATGACCAGACCAAGCCTCTCGAGAGTGCTGATCCTAATCAGCTCTCACTCACCGTCACGGCCGACCTCAAGGTAGAGCCTGTCCTCAAGGCAAAGGCTGCTCCACAGCCCACCACGTACACTGTTACGCTGACCCAGCCTGACGCTACGCAAGGCACGATGACGGCTCACTACACGAATGACGATACTAAGGCTGTGACAGATGGCATGTCCGTAGAGAAGGACACCCAGGTTACCTTCGTCGTAGTACCTGCCGAGGGTTACGAGATGGACTATTGGAAGGTCGATGCTGGAACTACGCAGCTGGATGGAACTAAGCCTAATGAGCTCACGCTCACCGTCACGGACAACCTCAAGGTAGAGCCTGTCCTCAAGGCAAAGGTTGTCACGTACACCGTTACGCTGACCCAGCCCGACGCTACGCAAGGCACGATGACAGCTCACTACACGAATGACGCCACGAAGGCAGTAACAGATGGTATGTCCGTAGCGAAGGACACCCAGGTTACCTTCGTCGTAGTACCTGCCGAGGGCTACGAGATGGCTTCTTGGAAGGTCGATGGCCAGCCCAAGGCGCTCGAGAGTGTTGATCCTAATCAGCTTACGCTTACCGTTACGGACAACCTCACGGTAGAGCCTGTCCTCAAGGCAAAGGCTGTCACGTACACGGTGACGATGGTACAGCCTGCCACTATGCAAGGCACGATGACGGCTCACTACACGAATGATGCCACGAAGGAAGTGACAACTGGTATGTCCGTAGAGAAGGACACCCAGGTTACCTTCGTCGTAGTACCTGCCGAGGGCTACGAGATGGCT
>CAMPUN010000251.1 GCA_946997275.1 uncultured Porphyromonas sp. | reverse complement strand
CGAGACGCACCGTGTCGCGGACACTGTACTGAAAGCCGTCCATGATCGCAATGCCGAGGAGCATGACCGCTAGGCTCAGAGCGATGGCGGGGATCGCAAAGCGCACCAAGGCGTAGACCTTGCTGTGACGACGGTTCTCTCGGCTGTACAGCTGGCGGGCCAGCCAGATGGGTAGTCTTAGTCTCATGCTTCCTCTTCGATAGCGGCTAGTTCAAACCAACGCTCAGACGCCTGCTCCATCTCTTGCTGCGCCTCAGCAATCTCTTCTCCCGCCTTGATCAACTCTTCATTGGAAAGGCTCCCCGAAGACATCCGCTTCTCTAGCTCCGCAATGCGTCCCTCGAGCTGCGGGATCTGCTGCTCCAGTTGCTGAAACTCTTGCTCCTCACGATAGCTACGTCGCTTCTTGCGGTTACCTTGACGAGTCGCCTGACTAGCTGCGGGCGTCGCATCTTTGGTCTCCCGTGGCGTAGCCTGCTCAGTCGCTTGCTGCGCCTCGGCCTCCTGCTGCAGACGATATTGAGTAAAGTTGCCGGGGAAGTCTCGAATGTGTCCTCCCTTCTCGAAAACGAAGAGGTGCTCCACGAGCTTGTCCAGGAAGTAGCGGTCGTGCGTGACAATAATAAGGACTCCCTCGAAAGAGCTAAGGTAGCTCTCCAGCACGCCCAGCGTCGTAATGTCCAGATCATTCGTCGGCTCATCGAGTATGAGCAGATTCGGGCTAGCCATCAGCACGGTGCAGAGATAGAGTCGTCTGAGCTCACCGCCACTGAGTAGCGACACAGGCGTGTAGATGCGATCACTGGTGAAGAGAAACCTCTGCAGTAGTTGCGTAGCCGAGACCGACTGCCCCGTCACGGGATCCGTAATGTGACTGGCTATGTCGGAGATTATATCGATCACTCGCTTGTCGGGGGCGTAGCTCGGCAACTTCTGCCCGAAGTAGCCAAACTGTACCGTCTCGCCGATAAGTACCGACCCGCTGTCTGGCTCTAGCTCGCCAATGATCATCTTCAGCAGGGTCGTCTTGCCACAACCGTTGGGGCCGACGATGCCGACACGATCTCTGCGTGAGAAGATATAGTCAAAGTCTCGGACCAGAGGCTTCGACTCCTCAAAGCTCTTGGAGACGCCCTCCAGCTCGATCACCTGCTTGCCTAGACGAACGGACGAGTGGAGCGGCTCGATGGTCGTCTGCTCACGCAGTATCTGCCGCGCCTTGGACAGCTCAGACGAGAGCTCCGCAAAGTGCTCCTTGCGGGCTCTTTGCTTGCCACCTCGTGCTTGCGGGGTAGCGCGCATCCAGACCAACTCCTGTCGATAGATATTGGCCAGTCGGTCACTCGTTTGCGCCATTTGCTCTAGACGCTCCTGACGCTTGACGAGGAAGGTCTCATAGTTGCCATCATAGCTGTAGAGCTGCTGCTGATCCATCTCCACGATACGGGTACAGATATGATCAAGGAAGTAGCGGTCGTGGGTCACCAGTAGGAGTGTGAGCCGTGAGCGCGAGAGATAACCCTCGAGCCACTCGATCACCTCTAGGTCCAGGTGGTTCGTCGGCTCATCGAGGATCAGGAGATCTGGCTGCTGGAGCAAGACTCCGGCGAGTGCTACCCGCTTGACCTCCCCACCTGAGAGGAGCTCCATAGGACGCTCCACATCGGTGATACGGAGCGCATGCAGTATCGCTGTCGCCTCCTGCTCATATTGCCAAGCCGAGAGTCGATCCATATCGGGTAAAAGTCGCTCCTGCACCTCCGCATCGCCACGCTCCACAGCACTCTGCCAAGCACCTACGAGGTGTGCCGTAGGATCATGTGGCGAAAAGACCGCATCGATTACCCGCACGCCCTCTGCAAAGCGGTGCTGCTGAGACAGATAACCGATGCGCAGTCCATTGCGCCGAGTGATCGTCCCGCTGTCTGGCTCGAGCTCGCCCATGATGATACGCAGTAGCGAGGACTTGCCCGTTCCGTTGACCCCGACGAGTCCCACCTTGTCGCCTTCTAGGAGCGAGAGCGAGATGTCCGTAAAGAGGACTCTATTGCCGAAGCTTAGTGAGACATTATTCAGCTGTAGCATGTTGCACTTTCGATTTATAGGATTGCGCCCGACTGAAGACCTCCGCCACGTAGCGCACCGTGTGAGCTCCGTTGGCACGACCATGCTGGACAAGTGGATCGTTGTAGTACTTCGGTTCGCTCAGACGAGCCATAAAGATCTCCACAGAGCCATCCCAGCGATCAGGATCTAAGCCTGCGTTCTCAGCCAGCCGACGCGCATCGAGGACATGCGCACTGCCCGAGTTGTAAGAGGCGAGGGTAAACTTCATACGCTGCTCGGAGTCGGTGATATGAGCGAAGGAACGACCGAAGTCTCGTAGCGCCATGCAAGCCACACGGATAGAACTCTCGGCATGCTTGAGCTTAGCACGACTGTGGCCGTAGCGACGCCCCGTAGCTGGCATGATACCCATCAGTCCCGTAGCGCCACCCATGCCGACGACCTCCGCACGAAACTTCGACTCCTGATAAGCTATCGAGGCTAAGACGCACCAGTCCCAGCCATACCGCTCACCATACTTCTGAAAGAGATGATCCCAATCGGAGATCACGCCCTGAGGCCTTGTGGACTGTTCTTGCGACTGCTCTGCCGATGCTTGAGACTGGTCAGCAGGCTTGGTTTGCTCCACTTTTACCACTTCGACCACTTCCACTTCATCATCATCCTCGTCGTCGTCCTCTTCCTCATAAAGCCCGAAGTATCTCTTCTGTTGTAGCTTATTGAAGGGCCATATTGAGTCATAGTCCAGTAGATACTCCAGTGCATAGAGCGTGCCGTACCGCTCCAGCTCTTCATACTCCTCACCCGCACCTACATCAGCGATAGACACATCACGCCACTCCGTCTGCGGAGTGACCTGCGTGTGAGTAGGCTGAGCCTGTGGTGCTCGATAGACTACGACAAAGTAGTAGACGATGCCCACGAGGACTGCGCCCCACAGCGCCCACGTAATGTAGCGTAGTAGCCTCTTCCAGCGAGTCGGATCACGACGTATCTCATCCATTCGAGAGCTATTCATGTCGCTAAGGTACGAAATTAGAG
>CAMPUN010000250.1 GCA_946997275.1 uncultured Porphyromonas sp. | reverse complement strand
CTACTCTACAAGCGCTGGGTCAAGGCTCGCGAAGCTGAGGTGCAGCGTCTCTCGAATGGTCGTCTCGGCTATGTACACATCCCGAGCATGGGCGACGACGAGTTCCGCACCGTCTACAGCGAGGTGATGGGCAAGTACTACCAATGCGACGGTATCGTCATCGACATCCGCTACAACGGTGGTGGTCGTCTGCACGAAGACCTCGAGACCTTCTTCAGCGGCAAGGCTTATCTACAGCAAGAGGTGCGTGGACAGAACTACTGCACGATGCCTAGCAAGCGCTGGACCAAACCCTCAGTCATGCTCGTCTGCGAGGCTGACTACTCCAATGCACACGGCTCTCCATGGGTCTACCAAACCCTCGGCATGGGCAAGGTCGTCGGTATGCCAGTACCAGGCACTATGACCTCGGTCAACTGGGTCACGATGCAGAACCCGCTGCTCTTCTTCGGCATCCCCGCCGTAGGTTATCGCACCCAGCAGGGAGACTTCCTCGAGAATAAGCAGCTCGAGCCCGATGTGCTGGCACCGCTCGACTACAACCGCATCCTCGATGGACACGATAGTCAGCTAGAAGCAGCCGTACGCGTACTCCTTGAGGAGGTCAAGGCTCATCCGCAGCCCACCTTCCCTAAGCGATAAACGCCAACCGAACAAGCACCGCCTAACCTGCGGTAAAAGCCAACATACAGAGTGAGGAGCATCGCGCCTCCCCACTAAATCCCCCAAGAGAGGAGAAGTCGTCATCGGCATCTCCTCTTTTTTTCGTCTCATCTGCCTCTTCCCTTGTTTCCATCGGATGAAAATCCATTTTCATGCGGGTGAAAATCCATTTTCATAGGGAAGAAAAAGAATTCTAGTTCGGGTGGCACGCTTTTCTCTAGCAGGGCTGACGCATGATACAGGGTGAGTTCATTTACGTCTCTAGGGAGGGAATCGGCAGTTCCTCGGTGGAGATCTTTGAATATCCAGTGGGGAGTTCGAAAATTCTTCGGACTTGTGATTTCATTCTTCCGAAGTTTCATTTCATTCTTCCGAACTTTTATTTCGACCCTCCGTGGGGAATTTCTGTTTGGTACGTGAAGTTTCCCTATTTCCTCGGGAGAGATTGAGATCAACGGAGATGTAGAAGTTGCTATGGAGTGAGGCTATAGCACTATGTAGCGAGACTCAATTCTATTCCTTGGAGCTCATCCTATGTAGTTCCCAGAAGAGAGGATTATAACGCGTCACGCTTGTTTTCTCTAGCGGTATCCCGACTGATTTTGTACCTTTGTGCTGGAAGTCTCCCCGATGTGGTGGAGACATTTACCTCTCTAGATAGCTTTATGAATCAAGTATCTCCTTCTCCTGAGACTCTATCGGCAGCGCGTGAGGCGGTCGATGTATTACAGCGTGGTGGTATCATCCTCTACCCTACCGACACGATCTGGGGCTTGGGATGCGATGCAACCAATGAAGAGGCGGTGGATCGTCTCTCAGCGCTTAAGGGGCGCCCCACGGGCAAGCCCATGCTGATGCTGGTCGATAGTGACATGCGGATACCATCCTATGTGCGCACGGTGCCATCGATGGCGTACCAATTGATCGATGTGGCGGTGCGTCCGCTCACCATTATCTACCCCGAGGGGCGCAATGTGGCGCCGCAACTACTGGCGGACGACGGCTCGATCGGGATACGCATTGCGAGCGACACGCTCTGTCAGGAGATCTGTCGCATGCTACGCCGACCGCTCGTCTCCACCTCGGCCAATCTGGCGGGAACTACTTCACCGCACAACTACTCGGAGATTGACCCAGAGCTGATCAAGCTGGTCGACTACGTAGTCCCGCTACGCCAAGAGGAGCACATTGATGGTATGCCCTCAGATATTATCAAGCTGGGGCTCAATAATGAGGTGCGGGTCATTCGCTAGTAAAAGGTTGGTCAAAAGCCACTAAACGATCCTTTAGTGGCTCCTAATCACTACCCCATCTATGAGCAAGAAGTCTCGACAAGCTACGGTACGTCTGCGCTACATCGTCTCTGACCTTGTGGCAGTACTGCTGGCGACGACACTCTTCAACGTAGTGCGCTACGTAGTCGAGGATCAGAGCGCGACCTTTGGCGAGCTGTCGCTCTTTCTCTTCAACACGAAGATGTACTGGGTGACGCTCGTAGTGGTACTTTTCTGGATGGGCTTCCTGACGCTCTCGGGGTACTATAATAAGGTATTGGCGAAGAGCCGCATCGACGAATTCTTCCTGACGGCTGGGAGTGTCTTCGTGGGGGTGGTCATCGAGTACCTCTTCCTCGTGGTGGACGATGTGATCGATGGGCGCAGTGCGCATCTACTTCTCTTTGCGCTACTCTACCTGACGCACTTCCTCCTTATCTATGTGGGTCGTCTGGCAATCACCTTACAGCAGATTAAGTATGACCGTATGCCGGAGCATTGGCCAAACATCCTGCTCATCGGTACGCCTGAGGTGATGGCTAAGCTGCAGGCGGTGCGTATGGAGATGCACTACCACGCTGTGGCTGAGCTCCCCTTCGGCTCTGAGCCGGTCACGCTAGAGCAGGTGCAGGCGATACTGGAGGAGCAACCGATCGAGGCGATCTATATGGTGGCCAATGAGGCGGACACGCTGCGAGCTACGCATCTGCTCTATGAACTGTACCGCTGCAAGCTACCGATCAAGATATACCTAGAGGGGGTCATGGGAGTACGCTCCTCGCTACAAGCGCGTACGCTCCGTGGGCTACCGCTACACGATGTGACGCAGACGCAGATGAGCGAGATGGAGCAAAATGTGAAGTGGCTCTTCGACCGTCTCTTCTCGTTAATCTTGCTACTGCTTCTGTCGCCTCTCTTTGCGGTGCTAGCCATCTTGGTTCGGCGCTCTTCGGAGGGGCCCGTCTTTTACCGTCAGGAACGTGTGGGGCGCGGTGGCAAGCCTTTTTGGATCTATAAGTTTCGCACGATGTATACGGACGCAGAGGCTGCGGGTCCCCAGCTTAGCCATGAGGGAGACAAGCGGGTCACACCACTGGGAGCCAAGCTACGCAAGTACAGACTAGACGAGCTGCCCCAGTTTTACAATGTATTGCGAGGCGATATGTCTATCGT
>CAMPUN010000249.1 GCA_946997275.1 uncultured Porphyromonas sp. | reverse complement strand
GGACGGCAACATGAAGAAGGAGGAGAACGGGCAGTTCAAGACCAACGGCTATGGTCTGAGTGCGATGCCAGACTTCCCTGGTTACGACCAGGAGTACTACAAGCGCATCGCTGAGACTACCGGCGATCTGCTCAAGATCGACGAGTAAGTCCTACTAGCACAACGAATGTAGTATCATCGTGGGCAATGCTAAGTAAGCGAGACGACTCCCCTAGAGGAGCTGGTGAGCTACTAAGCATTGCCCACACTTTATATTATATATAGCGTAGCAACATGTCACTATACTTAGGCATCGACATAGGGGGTACCAATACAGAGCTGGGGATCGTCGATGAAGCGGGACAGATAGTCTCCTCACAGACGCTCTCGACGAAGCAGCACGGGGACTCCTTCGCTGGATACATCGTCGCGCTGAGCCAGCAGATAAACCAGATGATCGCTGACCCAGCCCTACCCGACAAAGTGGTCGGCATAGGCGTCGGAGCTCCTAATGCGAACTACTTCTCAGGGTGCATCGAAGAGGCGGTCAATCTCCCGTGGGCTGGCTCCAGTCCTATCGTCTCTGAGCTCTCGGCACAGACGGGACTACCGGTCGTCCTAGACAACGACGCTAATGCGAGTGCCCTCGGCGAGCATAGCTATGGAGTAGCTCGTGGGCTGGATCACTTTGTCGAGATAACGCTCGGCACAGGCGTGGGGAGTGGCATCTACGCCGACGGACGTCTCATACGTGGCTACCAAGGCAAGGCGGGCGAGCTGGGACATATCGCTGTGGGCGAACCGCATCAACGCTGTGGCTGTGGACGAGACGGATGCCTGGAGGCCTCTGTTGCAGCACCCGCCGTAGCACGACGTGCCGTGAGCCTTAAGAAGCTATGCCTAGAGCAAGGAATGTGGAGCGAGCTCTGCGACATACCTGATGAACAGCTAACCAGCAAAGTGGTCGCCGAGGTGGCGCTAGCGACAGGCGACTCCTTAGCTCGTCAAGTTTTTGAGGAGACGGGCGAGATACTGGGTCGTGCACTAGCACAGTTTGCCTGCTTCTCAGCACCACAAGCGTTCGTCCTCTTCGGAGGGGTGGCGCGGTGTGGCGATCTACTGCTCAAGCCCGTACGCAAAGCTTTTGACCAGACGCTACTTCACATTTATCGAGGCTCCATAGAGATCCTCCTCAGCTCACTGCCTAAGGGGCAAGCGGCCGTGCTGGGTGCCGCTTCGCTAGCACGCGAACGAGACCTACAAGTATGAGCCAACGCGAGACCTTCGACTACTGTCCACGCTGTGGCGCTGATCGCCTAGAGGCGCATGGCATCAAGGCGCAGCACTGCCAGAGCTGTGGCTTCACCTACTACCACAACCCGAGCGCAGCCGTGGCACTGCTCGTGCGCGATCTGCAGGGTCGACTGCTGGTGGCGACGCGAGGCAAAGAGCCCGCCCGGGGGACGCTGGACCTCCCCGGAGGCTTTGTGGACAAAGGCGAGACCGGCGAAGAGGCCGCTCAGCGAGAACTATATGAGGAGAGTGGTCTGCGACTCCCGACGGAGCAGTTTGTCTACGCCTTCTCTCTGCCCAATAGCTACCTTTACAGCGACTTCCTCGTGCCGACGCTGGACATCTTCTACACGGTTCAGCTACCGAGCGAGAAGCCTACCGTACAAGCTATGGACGACGTGGCGCAGCTCCACTGGCTCGCACCCGCAGAGATAGATCCGTCACGCTTCGGACTGATATCCATCCGCCGAGGCATCGCGCGCTACCTATCTAGAGAGACGTGTAGTGAAATATAGGACGCACGAGACGTATAGCCCTTTGTAGGGACGCACGATCTGTGCGTCCGTCCCTGTTAAAACCACGACGCCGTAACCTTTGATACAACGGACGCCCTCCCGCTAAACACTCCCGTGCGTCCCTACAACCGTTACACATCCCCTCCGATGACTCCGATGGCCGATAGACAGGACCTCGCAAGAGGTCCGACGCATCGTAGCCGTCGGTCGGAGGGGCAAAGCCCCGAACGACCGATGGATAGGCAGACGTGTTAGGAGATCGACCCCTTGTGGGTCGGACTAAACAAAAGCTACAGCTCCAGTCCGACCTCCCACACAGGGGAGGTCGCTTGCTTTGTGTGTCGGGCTACACGTATCGCTTTGACACAACGGACGCACAGATCGTGCGTCCCTACAACCGTTACACGTCCCCTTCGATCCCTCTAACCTCTAATTTCTAACCTCTAACCTCTAACCTCTAATCTTCGTATCTTTGCACTATATGTCAGTAGAGCAGATACCGCTAGCGGAGCGGATGCGTCCTAAGACGCTCGAAGAGTATGTCGGACAGTCTCACCTCGTCGGTGCGAATGCCCCGCTACGCGTCATGCTCGAGCGGGGACACATACCCTCGATGATCCTATGGGGACCGCCCGGGGTCGGCAAGACGACCCTCGCACGGCTTCTCTCGCAGCTGATGCAGTGTCGCTGCTACAGTCTCTCGGCGGTCGGCTCAGGCGTAGCCGATGTGCGCAAAACCCTGCAGGAGGCCAAGGAAGCGCAGGCGGGACTCTTCTCACAGCATCAGGGGCGACCGATACTATTCATTGACGAGATACACCGCTTTTCCAAGTCCCAGCAGGACTCCCTACTGGCAGCCGTCGAGCAGGGAGTGGTCACGCTGATCGGCGCCACGACGGAGAACCCCTCCTTTCAAGTGATCCGCCCACTCCTCTCACGCTGTCAGGTTTTCGTCCTCAAGCCCCTGGAGCATAGCGACCTCTCCCAACTCATCGACCGTGTCTTCGCCACCGATCCGCTCTTCTCTCGCTACACCGTTTCCCTAGAGGGTGCCGACCGTGATATGCTCATTCATCTGGCCGGTGGCGATGCGCGCAAGCTGCTCAACCTCCTCGAGATGACCCTCTCAATGGCTCTGGAGCAACACCCCGACGAGACGACCGTACAATTGACCGGCGAGGCAATCGCTAGCGTAGCCCGTCAACAGCCCGCAGCCTTTGACCGGGATGGGGAGCTACACTACGACATCGCCTCCGCTTTTATCAAGAGCATACGTGGTAGCGACCCCGATGCAGCGCTCTACTGGATGGCTCGCCTCATCGAGGGGGGCGAGG
>CAMPUN010000248.1 GCA_946997275.1 uncultured Porphyromonas sp. | reverse complement strand
GTGCTGATTGGCGAGGCGGGTGTCGGTAAGACAGCCGTCGCCGAGGGCTTGGCACAGCTCTTAGCTCGCGATGAGGTGAGCTACAAGCTTCGCGGCAAGGTGCTTTACAGCGTAGACTTGGCACAGATGCTAGCTGGCACACGCTACAGAGGAGACTTTGAGGAGCGATTTAAGGCGCTACTTAAGGAGGCTGAGATGCTGGGCAATACGATCCTACTCTTTGACGAGATCCACACGCTGATGGGTGCAGGCTCGACAGAGGGCAGTATGGATGCCTCCAATATGCTCAAACCGGCTCTAGCTCGTGGCACGATACAGGTCATCGGAGCTACCACACTGGATGAGTATCGCAGGACCATTGAGAAGAATGGAGCCTTGGCGCGTCGCTTCCAGAAGGTGATGATCGAGCCAAACACGCCCGAGGAGACGCTAGAGATATTGCGCCAGCTGCGAGGACGATATGAAGAGTTTCACCATGTACGCTACAGCGACGAAGCTTTGGTCGCTATGGTGCGCCTGACCAATAGATATATCTACGATCGCTACTTCCCCGACAAGGCTATTGACGTCCTGGACGAAGTGGGAGCGAGCATGCACCTCAAGGGCAAGGTGGGTGAGAGCGACAAGGTCGCTTCGCTCAGACAGCAGCTACGTACCTATCGTGCGTCTCGTGACAAGGCGGTACGCGAGAGCAACTACGACACTGCCATGACGCTCAAAGTGCAGGAGGAATTAGTCCAGAAAGAGGTGGACGAGGAGCTAGAGAAGGCGCATGCCGAGGAGGCAGCCACCTATCTACCAGTAGATGAGGAGGCGGTCGCCAAGACGGTCTCCATGATGAGCGGTGTGCCTATCTCTAACATTAGTCAGGAGGAGCACGCTAAGCTACGCCAGATGCGCCAGACGCTCAAGGATATAGTGATCGGTCAAGACGATGCGATCAATAAGGTGGTCAAAGCGATACAGCGCAACCGCCTCGGCTTGGGTAGCGATAAGCGACCCATCGGAAGCTTCCTCTTCCTCGGACCGACGGGTGTCGGCAAGACCTATCTGGCTAAGAAGCTTGCCGAGCTACTCTTTGACGATGAGGACGCACTCATACGTATTGATATGAGTGAGTATATGGAGTCGTTCAACGTCTCTCGTCTCGTGGGCGCAGCTCCTGGCTACGTCGGCTACGACGAGGGCGGACAGCTCACGGAGCAGGTGAGACGCAAGCCTTACTCGGTCGTACTCTTTGACGAGCTAGAGAAGGCACACCCAGACGTTTACAATATACTCCTGCAGATTCTCGACGATGGCTTCATCACCGCGGCCGATGGTACGCACGTGAGCTTCAAGAATACGGTCATCATACTGACGAGCAACATTGGTACGCGCCAACTCAAGGACTTTGGCGCTGGCGTTGGCTTCCGTCAGGAGGTGCAGCTTAGTCAGACGGAGCAAGAGGCTTTGCTGAGCAAGCAGCTCAAGAAGCACTTTAGCCCTGAGTTCCTCAACCGTCTTGATGAGACGATCTACTTCGCCAGTCTGGAGAAGGAGGATATCCGCAAGATCGTAGATGTGGAGCTACGTCCTATCATGGCGCGTATCACCGAGCAGGGGTACAACCTTGTGGTTACCCCTTCGGCGAAGGACAAGCTTGCCGATGTGGGCTTTGACCTAGAGTACGGCGCTAGACCGCTCAGACGTGCCCTACGTCACTGGATCGAGGACAAGCTGACGGATCTCATCCTCGATGGTGAGGCAAATGTGGGCGACACGGTGCGCCTGCGTGTCTCTGAGGGCGAACTTCTCATGGAGGTGGACAAGCGTCTGCCGCAAAAGGAGTCGCAGGCAAAGAGCGATGAAGCAACACTAGGCTTCGCCCTACCCTCTTTCACCTCAACGAGTCAGAAAGGTGGTGAGCGATAAGCCATCAAACCAGACAAATAACCCAAGCTTATGAATAGTAATAAAGGACAAATCGGGGTTACGAGTGAAAACATATTCCCCGTCATCAAGAAGTTTCTCTATAGTGAGCATGATATATTCCTCCGCGAGATCGTATCCAACGCAGTCGATGCGACGACCAAGCTACGCGCTCTGATAGCTCGTGGCACGGAGGTGGGCAGCACTGAGGATCTCCGTGTAGAGGTCCTATTAGATAAGGAGGCGCGCACACTGACCGTACGAGACTACGGTATCGGCATGACCGCCGACGAGGTGGAGCGCTACATCAATCAGATAGCTTTCTCTGGAGCGGAGGACTTCTTGGAGAAGTACAAAGACGCTTCCGGCAATATCATCGGGCACTTCGGACTAGGCTTTTACTCAGCCTTTATGGTCTCCGAGCGTGTTGAGATAGACTCCCTCTCCTACCAGCCAGATGCACAGCCCGTCCACTGGAGCTGTGACGGTTCGCCCGCCTACGAGATGAGTACGGGTAGCCGTACCGAGCGTGGCACCGACATTATCATGCATCTGGACGAAGAGAGCAGCGAGTTCCTCGAGCAGGCACGCATTGAGGAGCTCCTGACGAAGTATTGTCGCTTCCTCCCGATCTCCATCATCTTTGGCAAGAAGCAAGAGTGGAAGGACGGCAAGATGCAGGACACCGATGAGGACAATGTGATCAACGATACCAATCCGCTCTGGCTCCGCAAGCCACAAGACCTTACGGACGAGGACTATCGTGAGTTCTACCGTAAGCTTTACCCAGGCGCTGACGAGCCGCTCTTTTGGATACACCTTAATGTGGACTACCCCTTCACCTTGACTGGTGTACTCTACTTCCCCAAGGTGAGCAACAAGGTGGATCTGCAGAGCAACAAGATCAAGCTCTACTGCAATCAGGTCTTTGTGACTGACGAGGTGGAGAGCATCGTGCCTATGTACTTGACCCTGCTCCACGGTGTGATCGACTCGCCAGACATCCCGCTCAATGTGTCGCGCTCTTACCTACAGTCCGACAGCAATGTCAAGAAGATCAGTAGCTACATCACGAAGAAGGTGGCCGACAAGCTGGAGGAGATCATGAAGAATGACCGCCCCACCTACGAAGCTAAGTGGCCCGACCTCTCCGTCTTCATACATTATGGTATCCTCACCGATGAGAAGATGGAGGAGCGTGCGCTCAAGTCGCT
>CAMPUN010000247.1 GCA_946997275.1 uncultured Porphyromonas sp. | reverse complement strand
CATCCACAACATCGCCTTCTACCTCGACCTGGTCAATCAAGCGCACGACCACATCATCGCAGGCGACTATACCGACTGGATGCGTAGCGTCCTACCCGCCCTCACCCGCCGCTTGTAGACCATCACTTCATAGGCAAAAGAAGCTCGCGGTTTGTTGTTCTTTTGCCTCCCGATCTTCCTTGAGACGGCTTAGCCACGCTACGATCTCGAGGTTTATCTCTTATGACTCATCTACACTTATAGGTCATTGCTCCGTAGGAGTGTTTCTGTATACGCCTTTTTATTTACCTTTGTATGCAGATAAGTCACGTCCTAGTCATACAATCTAAAAGTAGTCATGATGAGACTATACGCCCCCCTACTAAATACCATAGAGATGAGCAGGAAGCCCCTACTCATACTATCCTCTCTCCTCATTGTGGCTTGTCTGCTTGTCTCATCTTGCCAGCAAAGAGACACTGTTACATTTACCGTAGCAGAGCGTCAGGCGGCTGATAGCCTCGTGCGAGCTACTCCAGACATCGACTCTCTGGCCAGACTGCAGGCTCGATTGGAGCATGAGGGCGACATCCTCGGGAGCATCGTCGCTCTGAGAGTGTTGGGAGATAAGTTTCGCAATGAGAGTGACTTTGACAAGGCGCTAACCACACATAGCGAGGGCTTGAAGCAGGCAGAGACGATCCTAGACACACTGGAGTGGGTACAGGCACTAAATAATGTAGGTACAGACTACCGACGGATGGGCATCCTAGACATTGCTCAGGAGTATCACTACCAGGCGTGGAGCCTGTGCAAAGTCACCACCGACACCTCTTTTGTTGCTATCAAGAATCAGGCTAAGTCGCTCAATGGACTAGGCAACATCTATCTCACGCTCGGCAACTATGAGCGTGCCGACAGCGCTCTACGCAAAGCGCTACTCGTAGAGCAGCAACTGGGCAGTATGGTGGGCGTGGCTATCAACTATGCCAACCTCGGGTCTATCTTCGAGCATCGTGGTGAGATCGACTCGGCTTGGACATATTATAGGTACTCCATGGAGGCCAACCAAAAGGCTGGAAGTACCCTAGGCATAGCTCTCTGCCACTCTTATTTCGGATCCCTCTATGAGCAAGCTGAGCAGTATGACAAGGCTGCTCAAGAGTATGAGGCTGGCTACCAATTGATGCGAGACTCTAGAGACGAGTGGCACAAGCTCAACCTGCTCGTAGCGCTGGCTAGCGTCCACAATGCCACACGGGACGATGCTAAGATGCTACAATACCTTGATCAGGCGCGAAGCAGTGCCGAGAAGATAGAAGACACGGAGCATCTAGCAGACATCTACACCCTCTACTACCAGTACTACAAGCGCCTAGGAGACTGGCACGCAGCGCTAGAGGCCTATGAGCAGGCTACTGAAATGAAGCAAAGCATCCTAGACATGGACAAATTCAATAGGATGCAAAATACCAGCCTCAACATCGAGCGAAACATACAAAACAAAAAGATGAATGAAGCGAAGATCAAGCTAGAGCACGAGCGAGCAGAGCGACGTGTAGAGAACATCACCTTTACCGTCATAGGACTACTCCTCCTCGGCGCGCTAGGCTTCTTCTTTTACGTACAGCGGATACAACGTCGTAGCCATAAGAAGCTAAAGAAGATGTCCTCTATGCGGGAGAACTTCTTTACCAACATCACCCACGAGTTTCGCACCCCTCTGACCATCATCTTAGGGGTGAGTCAAGAGCTACAGCAAGAGGAGTCCGAGCAGATCAGAAAGCGGGCCGAAAGCATTGAGCGACAAGGACAGGGACTCCTCACACTCATCAACCAGCTACTAGACATCTCTAAGATCAAGTCTTCTGTAGGCGACTCTCGCAGTTGTCGAGGCAATGTCACGGCACACATTGCTATGATCGTCGACTCCTATCGTGACTATGCCCATAGTCGAGACATAGAGCTGACCTACCTGCCCCAGGATCAGGTAGTGATGAACTTCGTACCAGACTATGTCAATAAGGTTTTCAACAATCTACTCTCCAACGCTTTCAAGTTCACGCCCCCGCAAGGCAAGATTAGCATCACCTTGTGGCGTCTTGAAGACTCCATATATATAGATGTCTCCGACACAGGTCATGGTATGGATAGCGAGACCGTGGAGCATGCCTTCGAGCCATTTTATCAAGCTGAGGGTGACTCCAAGTACATTGGCACGGGCATAGGACTGGCTTTAGTCCATCAGATCGTCAAAGCTTCCAAAGGGCAGATCACCCTCGAGAGCAAGCTAGGCGAAGGGACCACCTTTCACATCATCGTCCCGATCATTGATGATCAAACCGTTTCTCAGCAAGTCATCCCAGAGGTAACCAATACGCCTCTGCTACCACATCTAGAGGCCGATCTGCAGGATAGCGAGTGTGAGCAGGACGAGCCCTGTCGTCTGCTCATCATAGAGGACAACCACGACATCGCCTCCTATATCGGCTCCCAGTTTGAAGATCACTATAGTGTGTCCTACGCGACAGATGGAGCTGAGGGCTTCAAGAGAGCCGTGGAGCTTGTTCCCGATATCATCATCACAGACCTCATGATGCCTGGTCTCAATGGGCTAGACCTATGCCGACAGATACGTAGTAACGAGATCGTAAACCATATACCGATCATCGTCGTCACGGCAAAAGTATCCGAAGAGGAGCGCATCAAGGGCATCGAGGCTGGAGCAGATGCCTATCTCACTAAGCCCTTTAACACTACCGAGCTACGCATGCAAGTAGAGCGACTCCTCGATAGTCGCAAGACACTACGCCAGAAGTTCGCTCAGATAGTCATCAAGGGGCAGGAGAAGGAGGATGAGCCAGAGACCAGCAAACTAGAAGAGGCAGATATCACCTTCCTGACCAAAGTATCTACGATAGTTAATCAGCAGATTAGCAAAAACAAGGATACCAACGTGGAGGAGATCGCCGCTAGTCTCTATATGAGTAGTCGCCAGCTACACCGCAAGCTGAAGGCGCTCACAGGCTATGCCACCTCAGCTTATATCTTACGGCTCAAGATACGCAAGGCGTGTGAGCTGATGGATCAAGACGCCAAGATGAGCCTATCAGAAGTAGCCTATCAGAGTGGCTTCGAGAGTAGATCG
>CAMPUN010000246.1 GCA_946997275.1 uncultured Porphyromonas sp. | reverse complement strand
GACTATAGCGATCTGATGGACGATGGCGCAGAGTAACCAGCTCACACGATGGCAGCGACTAAGGCTTCGGCTGATGCGCTCTACATTGCGGGGCTTGGCACGCTTGCCCCGCTCTTTCGTTGACAAGGTACTGGTCCCTGCACTGGACTGGCTCCTCTATCATCTCTTTAAGTACCGCCGTCAGGTGGTGGAGGAAAACATTCGTCTCACGCTCACGCATCTCTCTCCCGCTGAGCAAAAGGCTGTCGGCAAGCGCTTCTACCGTCATCTCGCAGAACTGATGCTTCACGAGGCTCGCTATGCTTACGGGTCTGACAAACGGGTGCGTCAGCTCTTTCGCCTTGAGCAGACAGAGCTACTGGACCAACTCTACGAGGCGGGTCACCGACAAGTCTTCGTTCTCTTGGGACACATTGGTCCCTGGGAACTGATGGGCTCCTCGGCACTACACCTAGACCGTAATCGCTATCAGCTACACGTCATCTACAAGCGACTCCACAATCCTGTTGCCGACCAGCTTATCCATGAGATGCGGGAGCAGCACTATGCTCAGTGTATTGAGATGATGCAGCTGGCTCGTACGCTCATACGCCACCGAAGCGAACAAGCAGGGGAGCGCTTGCAGATGTACTGTCTGCTAGCCGACCAATCGCCTGACTACGAGCAGGTGCGCTACGCCTCGTCGCTCTTCGGACGCACCACCCCCTTTGTCACAGGGTGGAGCCATCTAGCTACCAAGCTACAGATACCGCTCCTCTTCTACGAGATACGCCATGATGACCAGACTAAGCAGTGGGTCGGCACTTTCCGTCTGCTCTGTGAGCATCCGACCGACAAGCTACAGCATCAGCTCGTCGACGACTATGTGACACTGCTAGAGGAGAACATTCGCTTGGCTCCCCATCGCTGGCTTTGGAGCCATAGGCGCTGGCGCTTTGACCCGCACGACTTCCCGCAGATGGTCTACTCACCACGCTGTGACGACTTATCTCTATAGTACTCTGATGCCATCACACACTGCCATCACCAGAGAGAGTTCTTTCACTAGTCGCCTAGCACGCTTTGTCTCTCGCTACTTCTTTCTGATCGTCGTAGCGGTAGCCTTGGTCGTAGCCTGTGTGGTCGCGCTCACGGGCGCTTACCCTCACCGCACCCCCGAGACGCTACTGGCTCGAGACATACTGACCTTCAAACCTCTACTGCTGACGGTCGGTGTCGCACTCGCCATCGTAGCGGCACTACTCCCGTGGCTCTTGGCAAAAGGCACGGCCCGAGCTACTGAAGCAAAGCTCGACTACCGACATTACTTCGTTCCACTCGTATGTTTCGGCTTAGGCTATGCAAATCTATTGCTCGGCGTGGTCGATAGCTTCCTCGGACTGCAGATTCTCTTCCTCGTAGGGATGATTGTGGACAACCGCTGGGAGGAGCGAGCGAGCCTATGCCGTCCACTTCGCCAGCGAGCCTTATTTTCCCTGGCACTCACAGCTGCACTCTACTCCCTCTATACAGTCATCGTCGCCTTGGGCTGGTCTACCCATCAAGCGCGTGCACTGGAGTATTGGCGCTATGAGAGCTGGCTCCTCATCATTCCACTTTACTTCTTCATCTATAGTGGTCCTTCTCGGCGACTGATGGAGAACTTCTGGCTAAGCGCGCTGCGCATCGGGTGGGCCTACCTAGTCATTTTCCTAGTCTTTTATTATGCCGTCCTGATCAGCTGTGGCGTCAGCCCGCTCATCACACTGCAGCTGGACAAGTTCTACCTACAGGAGTCAGGCTTCGTCATTGACAGCTCCCACATGCTGATGCCCTTTACCTTCACCCACTACACCTACCTCGGCATCTTCCTCTTGACTCCCATCGTGATGACCATACGTAGTAGCAACCGCTCTCTACGCCTTCACGCATGGTGCCTGCTCCTTGGGGTCATCCCCTACGCTTGCGCTTTGCAGGCTCGCTATCTGCTCCTGATGACGCTCCTCTTGGTAGTGTATGCTGTCGCTTGCAAGCTCCTTGACCGGGTGAAAGTCACACGACGTCAGCCCCGTCTCGTACCCTATCTCATGCTCGTTGCAGCTATCCTCTTTACCATTGCCTACACCACCTCATTTCATCTCACGGAGGGGTATCTCGGAGGAGGTCTCCGCAACGACCTCCTACAGATGAGTTATCAAGTCCTCCGTGAGGTCCCCCTCTGGATCGGTGGCGGACTAGACTATGCTTACAATCTCCTACTGCCCCTACCAGTCAATACGGAGGAAAGTCTTATCGTACACTTTCACAATCAATACATGCAGTCGCTCGTCCAGAGCGGTATCATCGGGCTTTTGCTCTGGCTCTCCATTCTCGGCTCTATGCTTTGGGTAGCTCGTCGCCAGCGCAACGGTGCCCTTGCAGTCGTAGTCTCGCTGTGGATCATCCTCTGCAATGTAGACCTCGTCAGCTACATCCCCGAGTACCTCATCGGGATGATGTTTGTCCTCTGCTTCGCACTCAGCACACGGGGTGATGACAGGCTCCAGCCTGCCGACTAACCAGCCCCCATATATAATATAAGAATAGCCACCCTCTCTACAGCGAGTGGGTGGCTATCTTTGTAAAACGGGCTAACCGAAGCCTATCTAGAAGTGGAAGGAGAGGTCTGCCCCGAAGGTGCGTGGCTGAGCCTGCTGGAGGAACGAATTGCCAAACGACTGGAAGTAGAAGGTCGCATAGCGCGTGTCCGTCAGGTTACGACCCCAGATAGCTACGGTGACGTAGGGGAGACGTACACCGAGGCGAGCTCCGAGCGTCATGTAGGGATCTTGATGATGCTTATTCTCCGAGTCCCAGTAGATCGGTCCGTTACCACGTAGCTCTACGGAAGCAAGTACGCCCTTGAGCCAAGAAGTCTGGATAGGTTCGTTCAGCTGAAGCATCGTAGCGTAGGTATGCGCAGGAACGTAAGGGATATAGTTCCCCTTGTAATTCACCTCTATCGGATCGCCTCCCTGAGGGTTAGCACGGCTCGTGAGGTAGTCCTGGAAGGTTGCATGCGTATAGCCATACTGCGCCGAGATCGTTAGAGATCGGAAGCACACGTCTGAACTCCAGTCACACTTGAATCTCGTATGCCGTCTTCTGCTTG
>CAMPUN010000245.1 GCA_946997275.1 uncultured Porphyromonas sp. | reverse complement strand
GCCTTTGCGCAGATAAGCTTATCTTTGCAGTATGAAGTATACGAAGCGGTTAGAGCGTTGGTTCGTTTCGCTCAGCGAAGAGTTACAAGGCAGGGGGCTGATGAGATGCCTTGCCATGGTCGGTATGTCGCTGGGCTTGCTGGTTAGTTGTGCTGGTGGGAGTACCACAGCACAGCAGTTGCCTACGCACCTTGTGCCGATGAGCGAGCGTGCCTCGGACTCGCTCGTTCGTGCGGCTAGTGACTGGCTTAGCACGCTCACCATCGAGGAGCAGATCGGTCAACTGATCATCCCGATCTGGGAGCCTCGCTATGATTCGGCTTCGCGTGAGCGCTATCTGCAGCTCGTAGACCATATTCATCCTGGGGGTATCCTCTTTCGCAAGGGGGAGCCTTACGATCAGTATCGGCTTACGCATCTTCTTCAGGAGCGCTCTCGTATCCCGCTACTGATCACGGCCGATGCGGAGTGGGGGCTGGCGATGCGTCTGCAGGGGACTATACGCTATCCGCGTATGAAGTTCCTGGCAGACCACTGCACGCCTGAGGAGATGTACACGCTCGGACAACATATGGCGCAGCAGTGCCGTGTGATGGGCATTCACGTGAGCTTTGCGCCAGTGCTGGATGTCAATAATAATCCAAAGAACCCAGTCATCGGTACCCGCAGTCTGGGCGCTACACCAGACATTGTCATCTCGCATGGCTTAGCCCTAGCGAGGGGGCTGGAGGATGGCGGGGTGCTGTCGGTCGCTAAGCACTTCCCAGGGCATGGCAATACGGACAAGGATTCGCACAAGACTCTTCCCACCGTGTCGGGTAGTCTAGAGGAGCTCGAACGGGTGGAGCTAGCCCCCTTTCGCGCTTACATAGAGGCTGGGCTCGGGGGCATCATGGTAGCGCATCTCTCGGTGCCAGCTCTGGAGCCTGACGTGACCTGTCCCACCTCACTGAGCCACGCTGTCGTGACAGGGTTACTGCGTGAGCAGTTGGGCTTCAAGGGGCTCATCTTTACTGATGGGCTAGAGATGCGAGGGGTGCAGCGTGCGGAGGGTTTGCCTATATCAGTGGCTGCCATCCTGGCGGGCAACGATCTGCTCCTAGGCCCCCTAGATCCGCTAGCGAGCTACCAGGAGCTCCTCTCGGCTTATCGTGCGGGCACGCTCTCGGCGGATACGATCCAGGATCGCTGTCTGCGTGTCCTCTGCTACAAGCTCCTACTCCATGCGGGGGAGACGAGCGAGAGACCACTATATAATAAGGAGGAGCTCTACGAGGCGCTGCATACACCAGAGCTAGTCTCTTTTGCCAAGTACCTACAGAACAAAGTATCTAAGAAATAACATTCACAGCTGTCTAAACAAGCGTAGTATGATCAAGAAGAATTCCACCCAGACGACAAATACGGTCTGTCCACCCTTACAGTTTGACACCGCCTCATGGTTTGCCCCCGAGCTGACGAAGCTTGCTGAGCACCTCAATGACCAGATGGTCGAGATGATGCGCTACTATCCTGAGCCTGACTACAAGACGCTCCGCACGATGATCGCCAAGCGTAATGAGCTACATGCGGACAATATAGTTATCACACCAGGTCGTACGGCTGGCTTCTACACGATTGCGGAGGCTTTTGCAGGGCGGCGTGGCGCTATCCTGGTGCCTTCGTATCAGCACTATGAGCTGGCGGCCAAGCGCTATGGCTGGCAGCTGACCTATATTCCTGAGGATGTGGAGACGCAGGAGATCCAGCTCGAGGGAGAGGAGTTTTGCTGGATCTGCTCGCCCAATAGCTCGACGGGACGCTTTCGCTCACGGACTGAGCTGCTGGAGCTTATCAAGGCACACCCTCAGGTCTCCTTCATCGTGGACCAGTCCTATGCGACCTTTACGACGCAGCCGACGCTCACGCTGAGCGATGTGAAGAGCCACCCCAACATTATCTTCGTCAGTTCGTTCACACAGACGTACGGCCTGCCTGGTCTGCGCATCGGCTATGTCACGGCCGACAAGAAGGTTGTCAAGGAGATCCAGAAGGTGATCGACCCGTGGTCGGTCAGCACGATGGCGGTCGAGGTGGCGAAGTATATCTTGATCCACCCCGCACAGTTTACCCTGCCGATACGCAAGTGGCAGCGCAATGCGCTCGAGCTGGAGACTAAGCTGCGCCAAATAGACGGTATCGAGGTGATGCCGAGCGATGCGCCATTCTTCCTCGTGCAGATACACTGCGCTACGGCAGCTGAGCTCATCAAGTATCTGCTGGAGGAGCACAACATTGCAGTCTACGATGCGACCACGCAGCGAGGTGTCAAGGGCGAGATGATCCGTATCACCGCTCGTGATGTGGCTGACAATGCAAAGCTCCTGGAGGCTATCACAACCTTTTGCGAAGGGCGGTAAAACTTCCTGAGAACGAGCGCGAGACACTCGCTAAGGAGGGGGCTTTGGAGAAATTCATACCCCGATACCGAACTAAGACTAATTATTTATTGCTACCTTTGCGAACGCGGAGGTTGTTGCAATGTAATTATAGTGTCCATGCAATCTGAGTGTATAGAGCGAAGTGCCACCATAACAGCCATCAATGGCGGAGAGGTGTGTCTCACAGTGCTACGCCCATCGGCGTGCAGTAACTGCGAGGTGGCGGGGCATTGCCATGCTTCGGAGAGTCGTCTGGAGACGATCACGCTCGACCGCTCGCAGCTTCCTGGCGATATAGCTCTCGGTGACCAAGTCTCTCTAGAGATGCAGAGCTCGCTCGGCATGCGTGCCGTACTCCTCACGATGGTTGTCCCTACGCTACTCATCATCGCTGTAACTATCCTCCTCAGCTACCTAGAGGTAGGTACGCTGGCTCAGATATTGATCGCCTTAGGTGTAGCCGCTGCATATATGCTCCTGCTATGGCTCTTACGTGACCGGTTTGAGCGCACTTTCACCTTTACCGTGCGAAAAAAGTAAGTTCATACACACTTCTATGACAATACTATCCACCATACTTGTCCTCGTAGTGATAGCGCTCTTGAGTGCCATCCTACTCTTTATCACCTCCAAGAAGTTTGAAGTAAAAGAAGACCCACGCATCGGCGAGGTCGCTGAGGTCCTACCACAGGCGAACTGCGGTGGCTGCGGTCA
>CAMPUN010000244.1 GCA_946997275.1 uncultured Porphyromonas sp. | reverse complement strand
CCATGGCAATTACAATGCCCCACAGAGAGCGTTGATGTAGGAGTGCCTTGTTGCTGTCCAAGCTACGGTCTACCTCTTCCATCTTCTGTGTCACATGCTCTCCGTCTTGCTGGAGCTGCACTCCTAGACTACTGCAGATAGCTCTCAAGCTGTCTATGGTAGCCCGCTGTGAGACTGTGGTGTTAAGGAGGAGTTGAGCCTGTCCTACAAGGTCTGTGACTTGTTTTTCTGTTGCCGAGAGCTGCTTTTGTAGCTTGTTATGCTGCACTTCAAGCGCTTTGTATCGGTGCGCCAGATCTGCCGTGACAGATAGAGAGTCGCTAGTCAGCTCATTACGCTGCGCCTCTATGGAACTCTCGCTGTTGTAGTTCTCTGCGATTGGTGCAAAGCTCATCAATAGAAAGCTCCCCATCGCAATGCTTAGATAATAGAGTATATTTCGCTTCATACTTACTTAGAGATCATCATATTCAATCCAACCTTTGACTGCTCCTACAATCACACTTAGGACGAGAATCCAAATAGCCATAGCTGGTCCTTTTGGATCAAAAATTGCAGAAAAAGCCCCTGCGACTAAGGCTATAACCCACCAATACAATAGAACGAACTCAAATGCAGAAACAAGTGCATAGCCAAACCGATTGAAAAACTCCTTAATCTCATGTTTCTCTTTTGGAGTGCTAGTCGCTCTTTGAGGTGTCGAGCTAGTAGTTCTTTGAGGTGTCGGGGTGCCCGTTCTTGTGGGTGTTGAGCTACTCGTGTCTACATAGAGTCGTTCGCAGATGTTTTTGAGTTTGGATCTACTTGGAGAGTATCTTTGGTTCTTGAATTCCTCTTCCATATCAAAGGAGTCCATAAGGAGTGTTGCGCGCCATGCTCTTGAAAAGCATTCCCTAAGGGACATAATTTCCTGAAAATTTGAGACAGACTTTTGCTTATTACTGGCCTCCTCGAAGACATCGTGTAGTGCGCCATTGACTACCTTAGTAGATAGTTTGAGGTAGAACTTATTAGTTGCTCCCAACTTCTTCTTGATCGCTTGGAAGTGAGGACGGGTGCTCTCGAGTAGCGTTACTGCAACATCGATTTTGCTAGGCTGTAAGTTGAATAGCACCAAAGAAGACATAATAGCCTTAGCCTCCTCGGCAACCTCTTCGGGGGGTAGACTCTCGATGATCTCTTCAAGGGTGTGGAGGTTCTCCTGGCATCGATCTTTTGCCAGCTTGCCTACGACGATGCTACTGGCATATCTTGCTAAGCAAGCCGTCTCTCTAGCTGCCTCTATATCATCTGCATCGTTGTAGTAGTCGATGGCGCATTGTAGTATCTCTAGTCCCAGCTCATCGGCTACCATCTGATACTGCATATCGGAGGTGGAGAGAAGCTCCTGCAGCTTTGCTAGCGAGGACTTGCTCTTTGTGTATAGGGTGTTGCCTGCGCTAGCACCACGGCTTTTATTCGCTTTTCGTTTTTTTTGTGCTTCCTCAATAGCCTCTTGGATCGCTGAGATGAGAGGTGCCACGATATACTCTTTCAGATGCTCTTGCCAAGCAGGGCTGGAGACCAAAGGTAATAACCGACTCCCTCCTAGCTCCTCGCACATAGCATCTAGGAAGTCAAACCCGATGTGATCAGACTCAATCCCCGCCTCATCTCCTACTATCAGTGCTACGAAGAGACTCACCGCTTCACTATCGCCATAGAGTCTCTCCGCATAGGAGAGAGCCTCAGCATATTCCTCTCTAATAAGGCTACAAATGATGAGGTTTTGGAGCGATGAAGGAGTCTCCCGTTGCTCCCAGATCTCCACAGCCTGTGCGAGGTCGCCACTCTCAAGATGGTTGAAGGCGACGGTGTCTATAGGGGTGTCTCTTACAAACCAAAACTGGGCATATCGTATCTGATCTTGAGGTAGGGTTAGATTGGCACTAGCCGTAGCGATGACAGCCTCAGAGCGCTCGATATCTCCTAGGTAGGAGGTTAGGTCAAGCGGGGATGAGACAGACTTGCCTACCTTTAGGAAGGCGTGCAGTCGGCTTTGGCTTGCCAAGCGCTCCTTTGTCGTGGCATTGGCATAGATGCCCAGTAGCCGATAAGGGTTTTGCTTTACTTGCTTCATCCTAGGTATATAGAATAACTCTTGCCAACCCTTAGCTCCAGAGCCAGAGAAGTGATAAGGCTGAGAGGAGTAGGCGATGAAGAGTCTTTTTCATTGTGATGATGTTTGGAGTGTTTGGTGTTGATGTCATATGGCTAGAATATCTCACCCTCATTGCTTTGAGAGGTAGAGAAGTTGCCATTCTGTACAGGGGTCAGCTCAAAGCTTAGGGCTTCATTATCTTGCAGTAGTGTCGGAGAGCCGTCTTTAGAGTATGCTTCATCTTTTAAGAAGCCTCCCTTGACCCCGTTTTTCATCGGCTTGTCTGGATACCAACCACGACCATAGTAGAAGAATGTCTGATAGAGGTGCCCACCAGGGAGCTGAATAGTCGCTGTCTGCCCAGCTCTGACGTAGGTGTGCCCTGCGACTCGTCCATTCTGATTGTTATACCTAATGATCACAATGACGTCAGAGTCGTAGGCGGCTTTTACACGCACCTCTGCGTGTGGTTCACCGCTAGAGTAGCGATGATTTTTACCATAAAAGCTTTCGTAGGGCTGAGACCCATTGTGGAGAGAGTTAGAGCCATAGGTGTTGTATAGCTGCTCTCGCTGCTGCTCCTCCTCTCTCTGACGACGCTCGGCTTCTTCTCTTATCCTCTCCTCCTCTTCTCTCTGACGTCGCTCTTCCTCTTCTCGCATCCGTATCTCCTCTTTGGCTACTTGGATTCGCTCTTGAGCATCGGAGACATGTATACTAGATGGGTATTCCCTGACAAAGGCTTCATACCCCTCGATGTCTGATCTGTCGATGCGCTCATACTCTGCTGTATGATTCTTATCGCAAGAGGTAAGGGTGAGCATGGAGAGCGTGCATAGAGCGACTCCTACCGTTTTTAGAACTCGCAGGTTAATCAACTGAGCCTTCTTAAAGGAAGACCTAATAGATAGAGCGTGGGGTGATAAATCTTCTTTTAGCATATTGGGGTACAGTAAAGATACGACAAGTGGCGACCCCTCTCTCGGGGAGAGGTCGTCTGTGGTGTGTGAT
>CAMPUN010000243.1 GCA_946997275.1 uncultured Porphyromonas sp. | reverse complement strand
GGAAGGGAATGAGGTTTTGCGGTGTACCCACAGGCTCCTCGCCAATGAGTGCCGATGGGTGCGCCCCGATAGGGTTAAAGTATCGTAGTATGACCGCCTGCAGAGGCATGCCACTCCGTACAGAGTCTACGATGATATCCTCGTTGATACGCTTCGTATTGCCATAAGGCGAGGTGGCATCTTGACGAGGTGCCGACTCGGTGATCGGCAGATGCTCAGTCGTCGGCTGACCGTAGACCGTGCAGGAAGAGGAGAAGACAAGGTGCTGCACGCCATACCGCTCCATACAGCGTAGGAGCGTGATGAGCGAATTGATATTGTTGTCGTAGTAGCGTAGCGGTTGCTCGACCGACTCACCGACTGCCTTATGTGCGGCAAAGTGAATCACCCCTGCTATATCGCCCTTGTGATGCTCGAAGATCTCACCCATAGCCACCGCATCGGTGCAGTCCACCTCGTAAAATTGTGGTCGTACCGAGGTAATCTGCGCAATGGCATCAACCACCTCACGACGCGAGTTAGACAGATTGTCTACTAGGATGACGCCGTAGCCCGCCTCCTGCAGGACGACGGCCGTGTGAGATGCTATGTATCCACAGCCACCTGTGAGGAGGATAGACTTTGGGGTATGTTCGTGCATGGTCATTAGCTAGCAATTCATTTGGGCGAAGCCGATGAGATTTTTAGTTTCATCGGCTTCCCAAAATTACGACAAATCCACGACATAGTACGTTTTTCGTGCGATCCGAATAGGGCTGACGCGCTTAATCTACTGGATCTGCTCAATCTCTACGGAGAAAATCTCAAATTCCTTCGTGGAAACTCTAGGTTCTCCACCGAGGGATGGGAAAATTCTTCGGACTTGTGATTCCATTCTTCGGAAGTTTCATTTCATTCTTCCGAACTTTTATTTCGGTCCTCCGTGGAGAATATTTGTTTTTCAACGAGCTATTTGCAGATTCTTCCGTAGGAACTATCGTAGTACCCTAACAGATTGCTGACCTACGGTGAGGATGTAGTATCCGTGAGGTAGGTGCGCTATGTTGATCCACTGCTGCATGTCAGATAGGATGCCTCGGTTGACGAGTAGTCCCTCAGTGGAGTAAAGATTGTAGCTAGCTCCGATGAGGTCGGGTGTTACAGAGATAGCGAGTACTCCGTTGGCGTCACAAGAAGCGCTGAGAGTCTCCTGCTGGGCGGGCGTTTGGATCTCCGTCGATGAGGGCTGTCCCATCATACAGCGTATGCAGGCTGCGCTGTAGCGTCCCATGACATCCTCGTAAGTGGCTACGCCACCCTGTCCAAATTCCTCGTCGTATGGATAGCCCCACACTGTCGGTGCGAAGCCTTCCTTCTTCTGTGAGGCAGATGCGGACCAGTAATATAGGTCTCCGTATCGCTGTTCAGCAAGCCCTGTATAGCCAGCGATCCAGCCCGATGCAGGTAGGAAGCGTGTTACGATATGCTCCTGGCCTGTCGTCCAGAAGTCTGTCTCAGCGATGAGCTCTTCAATAGTTGGATATCTCTGTCCGATCCACTTTGCCTCAATGAGAAGCCCATAGTCTGACCAGCTCCAGCGAAAGGCCGTGCGATACTTCCCGCTCTCATCGCTACACTTGATACCGATGATCTCGTTTTTGGTCTTGCTGTAGTAATCAGCTTCATATTCTTTTGTTTGCCCCTGTATGGTGATAGACTCAGTGGCATGCTTGAAGCCTATCTTGCCCGTGAAGTCAGCCACTGCGAAGGAACTAGGCATAACGGATACCCACTCAGTGTAGCTCGGTATGTGCATACCCTTAGGGCATGGGTCGCCACCGTTCTCCCCACGATAAGCTGCTGGGGCATCGGTTGCTAGTGCTACGATGTCCGTCCACTTATCTCCGAGAGCTCCTGTCGTGAGCCAGTCGTACTTGGTCTGTCCCTCAGCCCTCTTCAAGAAGCTTTTGCCCCACACCTTGGGGTCGTTGCCCGATACGGAAATCTCCTCACGAGGGGCATTGCCATTGTAGTCAAAAGGCACGTTGCGCCCAAACTGAAAGAGTGCACCCCACGCCTTGCCGTCTTCGTTGGGCTTAGCGAGGAGTCCTACGTCCTGTAGATTGTACTCACTCAGGAGCGATAGCGGATTCAGACTTTGCGCAGCATCCTGTGCGGAGAGGCTCTGGCAGTAGAGTAGGGGGAGGGCTAGTAAGATAGCCGAGATAAACTTTCTCATCATAGGTGTGTTTTGAATAGACGTTTATAAAAGTGCAAGCTGCCGCCTGCTAGGAGAACGCGCTTTGCTGAATGCAAAGGTACTAAAATGGCGCTACGACACGGCTACAAGTGTTCAAGGGATAGTCGCACCCCCTCGTAGAAACAAAAAAAGAGCGGTGAAGACCGCTCCATAAGCACGCTGTGCCACTTTGTGATCGAGTTGGGATTCGAACCCAAGACCTACTGCTTAGAAGGCAGTTGCTCTATCCAGCTGAGCTACTCGACCTATGTATCCCCACACTCCTCACAGAGTGTATCTCCGTAGCGGGTTATCGCAAGCTAGACGTCATGTCCAGCAGATCAAAAAGCAGGTTTCGTCTACCCACACTACCGCTACGGCTTGACAAAGGTACAAAAAACTATCTCTTCCCCCAAAAACGCAGTTGCAACAAAACATGCATGCGAATACGAAGACGATTGTTGAGTGCTCTTCTTCTAGGAGTCCTTGGGGGAGGCTCCTTGACCACCTTTATGTAGGTATGCCTCCGAATCAGAGTATACCTAGTAGTAGGTAAATTCATCGCTAAACGCGCTTAGCAACTGGAAGAGATGTTATCTTTGCGTCTCAAAAACTGGAAACAAACCAACAAGCAAACATATCATCAATAATCTATGCAGTACAGTAAACTACCAATCAGGGCGATGAGCGCACTCCTTGCGACTCTCTGCTCGCTCTCTATGGCGGTGGCTGCGCCCGCAGCTCTCACAGCTCTCACAGCTGAGCGCACACTGCCTATCGTATCACCCCAAGCCGATGCGCACATCACGGGTCACGTGGTGGATGGCTCAACAGGAAAGCACATCGCTGGCGCTACCATCATCATCCAGCAGTACAATATCTCGGTCACGACCGACGCTTCGGGACACTACTCCTTCCGCAATCAGAAGCCTGG
>CAMPUN010000242.1 GCA_946997275.1 uncultured Porphyromonas sp. | reverse complement strand
TTAGCTTTGGGCTTGATGCGATAGAGCCGACCTCTAGGGGGAAGGGACTACTTCTTGGAGTAGTCGTAGAAGCCCTTGCCACTCTTGCGTCCGAGCTGTCCGGCACGAACCATCTTGCGGAGCAAGGGGTGTGGACGATACTTGGGATCGGCGTACTCGTTGTTGAGCACCTCCATGATGGCTAGGCAGACATCTAGACCGATGAAGTCGCCGAGTGCGAGCGGTCCCATAGGATGGTTGGCACCGAGCTGCATAGCGGTGTCGATTTCCTCGACGGTGGCTACGCCATCGGCATACTCTCCGATAGCCTCGTTGATCATCGGGATGAGGATACGGTTGACGACAAAGCCTGGAGCCTCGCTCACTTTGACGGCTGTCTTGCCGAGCTGCTCACAGAGTGTGAGGGTCGTCTGGAGTGTCTGCTCAGAAGTGCACTGACCACTGATGACCTCGACGAGCTTCATGACAGGTACGGGGTTGAAGAAGTGCATACCGATGACCTGCTCAGGACGCTTGGTGACGCTGGCTAGCTCGGTGATGCTGAGCGAAGAGGTGTTTGTAGCAAAGATTGCTGAGGGCTGGACGAGACCATCGATCTCGCGGAGTATTTCCTTTTTGACCTCCATCTCCTCAGAGATAGCCTCGATGACGAGATCAGCCTGAGCGATGTCGGCATAGTCTGTCGTGACGGTGATGCGTCCGATGATCTGCTTGAGATCGTCAGCGGTCATCTTGCCCTTCTCGACGAGGCGGTTGAGCCCTTTGTTCATACGCTGCATAGCACGGTCGAGCGACTCGTTGCTACGTCCTTTCATCGTGACAGCGAGACCTTTCTGCGCCATCGTCTGCACGATGCCTGCACCCATGGTGCCATTGCCTAATACAACTATTTTCATAGAGTTATTGGTTTAAAATAGAGCGTGCCACAGGAGTGCGACACGCTCTAGTAAGTTTTAGAATTGTGGTTTGCGCTTCTCTAGGAAAGCGGACATACCCTCGCGCTGCTCGGGATGTGCGAAGGCGTTGCTAAAGAGATCGTTCTCGATGGCAATGCCTGTATCTATATCACTCTGCAGTCCCCTATTGATAGCTCGCTTGGAGATCGCTACGGCGTGTGGCGACTTGCTCGCTATCTCCTCAGCCAGCTCGGTCACGGTGGGCATGAGGGCGTCGGACTCTACGACACGGTTGACCAGTCCTAGAGTGAGTGCCTCGTCTGCCTTGATGACACGCGCGGTGTAGATGAGCTCCTTGGCGGCGCCTGCCCCGATAAGACGGGGTAGACGCTGTGTGCCACTGAAGCCTGGGGGGATGCCTAGACCGACTTCGGGCTGACCAAACTTAGCCTTGTCACTGGCGATGCGTAGGTCGCACGCTAGGGATAGCTCGCAGCCACCTCCGAGTGCAAATCCATTGACCGCAGCTATGACGGGGCAGTAGAGCAGCTCTACCTTGCGAAAGACACGAGCGCCACGCTCTCCGAAGGCGAGTGCCTCCTGGGGCGTTAGCTCTGCCATCTCAGCGATGTCAGCCCCCGCAACGAAGGAGCGTCCAGCTCCTGTGATGACGAGGACGCGCAGGGTGCGCTCCTGGGCGATCTGATCGATGACGATCTCTAGCTCACTGAGTACCTGCGTAGAGAGTGCGTTGAGTGCTTCGGGGCGATCGATCGTTAGGGTACCGATCTGTCCATTGGCACCGACACTATAATGTATGGTCTGGAAGTCTGTCATGGCAGTATGGAGTGTTTACTTCTTGTTAGCTTGAAGCGTCTTGAGACGCTCAGTGAGGACGGGCAGTACCTTGTGCAGGTCACCTACGATACCGAGGTCGGCTACCTGGAAGATGGGAGCAAACTTGTCCTTGTTGATGGCAATGATATACTCCGACTCCTCCATACCAGCGAGGTGCTGGATAGCTCCTGAGATACCACATGCGAAGTAGATGTCAGGACGTACGGTCTTACCAGTCTGTCCGACCTGTCTCTCATGTCCGATGATACCAGCATCGACCATAGCACGTGAGGAGGATACCTCAGCCTTGATGGTCTGTGCTAGAGCCTTGAGCTTGTCAAAGCCACCGTCGGTACCTACACCACGTCCGCCAGATACGAGTACGCTAGCCTCGGTGATGTCGACCATGTTCTTGGTCTCGTGCTTCTTGCTGACGAGGCGTACCTTAAAGCGACGCTCGTCAAAGGGCACCTTGACCTCCTCGACCTCGCCGGTGCGTGTCTTGTCGTCAGCCTTGCGACGCATGACACCTGGACGTACGGTAGACATCTGAGGTCTATTCTGATCGCAGACGATGGTTGCCATAAGGTTACCACCGAAAGCGGGGCGGGTCATCATGAGGTTGCGATCCTCACCGATCTCAAGTGACGTACAGTCTGCCGTGAGACCTGTGCGTAGACGTGCCGAGAGACGTGGAGCTAGGTCACGCCCGATGGTTGTAGCACCAAAGAGGACGATCTCAGGCTTGTAGACGGTGATGAGGTGATAGACAGCCTGTGCGTACTGCTCGGTGAGATAATCTTTGAGATTGGGGTCATCGACGACTAGTACACGATCAGCACCTGCATGGATGAGCTGGTCTGATAGCCCCTTGACCTGATAGCCACATAGGATGGCGGTGACCTGCTCGTTGATCTGATCGGCTAGCTCACGTGCCTTGCCAATGAGCTCAAAGGCTACATTCTGGATGACGCCTTCGCGTTGCTCAGCGAAGACTAGAATTCCTTTATACTGTGTCTTATCCATATCAGATGATGAATTTCTCTTTAAGTTTCTCGATAATCAAATCAGCAGCCTCCTCAGGTGTGAGCTCCTCGTAGAGAGTGCCCATAGCCTTGGCACCCTTGGTGAAGGACTTCTTGACACGCGTGGGAGAGCCCTTGAGTCCTAGACGCTCCTCCTCAACGGGGAAGCTGTCAGCCGTCAGCGTGGTGATCTCCTTGTCGAAGGCGGTCATGATGCTGCTGACGTTCATATAGCGAGGCTCATAAGCAGATGCTAGGAAGGTGAGCATACAGGGCGTCTCGACCTCTAGGGTCTCGTGACCCTCCTCGACATTGCGCATGACGGTCAGAGTCTTCTTGCCATCATAGTCTACATGCTCTACGTAGGTGATCTGAGGCAGGTCTAGCTGCTCAGC
>CAMPUN010000241.1 GCA_946997275.1 uncultured Porphyromonas sp. | reverse complement strand
CGCTCCATCGTGATGACTAGGTCGTGTTATAGTTTGATGGTTTTGTTATCTACTTGGAGGATATAGTGAGCTATATCTAAGGTAGTTGGCAGAGTTAAGGTTGTACATCCTAGAGCCTCTTCAGAAATAAGCAACTCTCCTGACAAACGAAGCAGTCTGATCTGATGCTTAGTTACATCTTGGAATGTAATCTGTAGGTAAGATGGTGAAAGCAAGGTTATGTCAAAGCCAAGAGCCTCTATAGTGGGACGTGAAAGGGAAGTAATATTCAAATCCTGTCTGATAGATAGGGGAAGAGATTGGAATACTTTGTCGTCTTCAGTGCGTAAGTATAAGGTGATGTAAATATCATCAGGCTCGTTTCTGCACAGCTTACGATGGAGTTTGACTTCATACATAAAGACTCCCGATTCTATCTCTTCTTCTTCTGACAAGAATGTTTCTATGATTTCTCCCTTGTAGATGTAATCTTGTCGTACTTGATAGCTTGTTTGTGTTTTCCTACAACTCCAATCCCCCTTCCAAGGAGTTACAGAAATGTACTCTAGGCATCCAGATTCATCAGATATGCATTCTGATAGCATTATTGATCTATTCCCATTATTACTAGATCTAGATTCATCAATAATAGGGATAACTGCTTCTCGGGAGCCATACTTATTTGTTGCTTTTACTTCTACTTCAGTATAGCCGTCTGCTCGCAGAGCATGAACTCGAAAGCTTGTATAGTTGAGATGCTCTATACGTCCTTTTCTTTCGTGACCATCTTCGTAGTCTGCGACTCTGACTTGAAATTCTTCTGCTCCTAGACTCTCAATACGAACAATACCATCAACAAAATAGGATGTCCTAGCAGTCTCCGTAAAGGTTACTTTTATAGATCCTGGAGCCGTTGCTACATAGTAGATTTGCTCTCCTAATATCTTTGCCCCCTGACAGATGCCCTCTAGACTGGCTCGTATCATATAGAGACCAGCAGAGTTGACATAAGCATCGTCTGTATCGAATCGAATGGCCGTAACTAAATCTTGAGACTCAGATAAACTCATCAGATGATACTGCCCATCCTTTCCCAAGTATTCTACACGCCATGTGATGGGTGAGATGGGTAGAGATGAGGAGGTCTTATATGTGAATGTGTAGCTAGAGCCATGGCTTAGTATATCTTCGCTACTCTGTCCTTTCACCCGAATAGTAACCTCATTATTGTGATGTTGCTTCCATCCGACACCCCACATTACTTGAAGCGAGTTGGGGTCGACTTGATGCGCAGTTTGACCCTTCTTGATCCTCCATGAGAATAGTCCTGACACCTTGTCGGAGAAGCTCATAAAGCTCTCTTTAGATACGACTCTTGGATTGTACAAAGGGAGAGCCTTGTCACCCATCCAATAGAACTCTCGACTAGCTATTGCTGAGAGCTGTCCTACTTTCTTCCCATTTACTTGCTCAAAAAGAGATAGCCCGCTAGAATCTAGTATCTGCTTGTCAAGTATTGTACCCTGAACAATCCTTTTAGAGCTAGAAGGTGCAGAAGCTCCCACAGAGGATGCAAAGCCCAAGATATTTCCTATCGCACGCAATGTGACTGTCTTTAGGTCGTACTGTTGAGCTGTTATAGACTCATTAATAGAACCCTCTACAAACCAATGGAGCTTTCTATTTATTTGTATACGACCAACTGCTCCATTTGGGAATTCTGAATTCTTTTTCTCCCCTGTCGCAAATAGTACGGCATCAGGGACTATGGCATCATCAACCTTAAGACAGAATGGTGTAGCGACATAGGCTAAGTCCTCAGGCATCCCATCCGAGAAGCTGACCTCTATATTGAGCGTTCCCTCCGTTTGCTCGGAGACGGTTAGGTTGTCACCCCACATCTTGGCGGCGTGCTCTAGTACCTCTTTGTACCCCATCTTCATCGGGGCATCATCATTGTAGACGAGATTTATCTGGAGAGGCTTCCCTCGTTGCATATTTCTCATAGAGAGTTGTTGCACCTTACGAGGTGAATACGCCTCAGTAGGTGTCGTTGCGTCAGAGCTGACAAGACCGTAGATCTGTAGCTCTGTCTGCTGGGCATATGAGAGGAGGTGGAGTGAGAGGAGTAGCCACCCACACAACAGGGAGCATCGGAGAGATTTATGAGCTTTCATACGGAGACACATCTTGTTTACGCCAGCTAAGATACAAAAAATGAATTGTAGAGGTTTTTGGGCTTGTGTAACAGGGCAATAGCATTAGAAGTTTGGAGCATATTGCTCTTTAGGGTGGTGCGAGCTATGGATTTGGTGTCCTACAGATTTTGGTTGCTTCAGTTCTTGGGGGCTGTTGATACGTTTGCAGGATAGAATCTTTCGTTGAATGCTCTAGAGGGCAGTAGCGGGTAGCCTCACTTGTCATACTTATTACCTTTGCATCGTCTATAGCCTATGAGGCGACAGTGTAACGGCAGGACTTTGACCCAAAAGAGCCTGTTGGCTTTTTCAACAATCTCCTCAGGGGCGAAAAGTAGTAGCCCCACGCAGCATAGGTGCTGGGCGGGGCTACTGGTGTTAGACTTGATATCTATTGCCTATCGCTATCAGCGATGGGGGCAGGTCGAGACTACTCGATAGCGATGGTGCGACGAGCCTTCATCTGCTCCTCTTCGCTGATCTTGGGGATCGATAGGGTGAGGACACCGTCGGCCATGCGAGCCTGGATGCGCTCCTCGTCGACATTGTCTGGCAGGATGAGGGTCTGCTCGAACTTGCTGTAGGAGAACTCGCGACGTAGGTAGCGACTCTGCTCGTTGTCGTGCTGCTCCTCCTCGTTGTGGCGCTCCATCGTGATGACTAGGTCGTGCTCCTCGTTGATCTCGATGTTGAAGTCTTCGCGCTTCATGCCTGGAGCTGCGATCTCTACGCGAAACTCCTCGGGAGTCTCTAGTACGTTGATAGCGGGTGCGGTAGCGTTGGGTCTTACCATCCAGTTGCTGTCAAAGAGGTCGCTCCATAGTGTGGGCCTCCAGTTGTTGTCTCTTCTTGATAGTGTCATAGTAGTATTGATTTTAATAGGTGTTTGTGTACTTACTCTGTGCAGGGCCTCTGGAGACTGCTGCATAAAGGCGAATCGCTGTGTTGCTTTCGGGATTCGGCTTCGGTCACATACGG
>CAMPUN010000240.1 GCA_946997275.1 uncultured Porphyromonas sp. | reverse complement strand
TGACAAAGTCTTCGTACGCACGGAGCCTATCTTTGGCTTCGGAGGTGGTGGCGATATGGCTACGGCTGCTGTCGATGGTTTCTCAGGGGCTACTCCTCTGGGGCAGGTGGCTACGGCTGGCGATACGCTCCCGACGATCGTCAACACGATGGGCGAGCCCTCTACCCTATGGGACGCCTTCTGGGGCTTTATCCCCGGTAGTATCGGAGAGGTCTCGACCTTTGCGATCCTGCTCGGTGCGATCCTGCTCATTTGGACAGGCGTAGCTAGCTACAAGGTGATCGTGAGTGGCGTCGTAGGCGCAGCGCTGATGACGCTCCTCTTTAACGCGATCGGCACGACCGCTGCGATGCAACTTGACGTTGCGCATCACCTACTCTACGGTGGCTTTGCTTTCGGTCTTGTCTTCATGGCGACCGACCCAGTAACATCCGCACGCACCGAGACGGGCAAGTGGATCTACGGTCTCCTCGTGGGTGTCATGTGTGTCTTCATACGTGTCCTCAACCCGGGCTATCCTGAGGGTATGATGCTCGCGATCCTACTGATGAACGTCTTCGCACCGCTCATCGACTACGTCGTGGTAAACAAAAATATCTCTAAGCGCAAGAAGCGCTGGGAGATGGCTTCTAAACATTGATCATTCTTACGACTATGAATAGAGATAGTAATAGCTACACGATCCTCTACGCAGCCATCATGGTGGTCGTAGTCGCAATAGCTCTAGCGCTCACGGCTGTGGCTCTACGCAAGCCTCAGCAAGAGAATGAGCGCATTGACAAGATGCAGCAGATACTACGTGCTGTACATCTAGAGCCTACCAAAGATCAAGTCATCCCCACCTACACAAAGGTGATCAAGCAGGAGCTTCTAGTCAATGGACAGGGTGAAGTGATCGCTACTTTCGAGGGTGATCAGATCGCTCAGAATGAAGCTTTCCAGATGAACACGGCCAATCAGTTTAAGCTCCGCTCGCAAGACCCCTCTCTCGGACTCCCTGTCTACGTGGCAGAGGTGGAGGGTCAGCAACTCTACATCTTCCCGATGGATGGCGCTGGTCTATGGGGTGCTATCTGGGGCTTCCTCGCTGTACAGGCTGATGGCTCGACCGTCTATGGCGCTGATTTCTCACACGCTGGTGAGACACCAGGACTAGGTGCTGAGATCGCGACGAAGCACTTCTCCAAGGAGTTCGTCGGCAAGCAGCTCTATCGTGACGAGCAGTTTAAGTCTATCGCCGTCGTCAAGCATGGTCGTTCGCTCGACGACCAAGACTACGTGGACGGCATCTCAGGTGGTACGCTCACGAGCAATGGAGTCAACAATATGCTTTGGAGCTCTATCCACGAGTACCTCCCCTACATCGAGCAGATACGTGGTGCTCAAGCAGTAGCAGCAGAATAATCAGAAGAGAGAGTAATCTAAGCTATGAGTAAGATAAGTAATAAAGAGGTGCTCCTAGGGCCTCTCAATAAGAATAACCCGGTCACCGTACAGGTGCTCGGTATATGCTCTGCGCTGGCGGTCACCGCTCAGCTCAAGCCCGCTCTAGTGATGGCTCTGTCGGTGACGGTGGTCGTCGCCTTTGCCAACGTAATCATATCGCTACTGCGTAACACGATACCTAATCGTATCCGTATCATCGTGCAGCTGGTGGTCGTCGCTGCGCTTGTGACGATCGTCAACGAGGTCCTCAAGGCCTATGTCTACGATGTCTCTAAGGAGCTGTCGGTATACATTGGTTTGATCATTACGAACTGTATCTTGATGGGACGACTAGAGGCTTTTGCCTTGGCGCATGGTCCTAAGGCTTCCTTCCTCGATGGTATCGGCAACGGTCTAGGCTACGGACTCGTCTTGGTGATCATCGGCTTCGTCCGTGAGCTCCTCGGTAGAGGTTCGCTACTGGGCTTCCAGATTATCCCGCAGTCTTTCTACGATATGGGTTACGTCAATCACGGCTTGATGATTATGCCTCCGATGGCGCTCATCGTCCTCGCCTGCATCGTATGGATACAGCGTAGTAAAAACAAGGATCTACAGGAGCAGTAAGCTCTCCAATCCATATAATACATTGGTCACACACAGATTAAAGTCTAAGCAATGGATTATCTAAGTCTATTTTTCAAGTCGATCTTCGTCGACAATATGATCTTTGCCTACTACCTAGGTATGTGCTCTTACCTAGCTGTATCCAAAGACGTCAAGACCTCACTGGGATTGGGGCTGGCAGTAACCTTTATCCTCACCTGTACGCTACCGATCAACTACCTCCTGGAGACCTACGTCTTTAAGGCAGGCGCGTTGAGCTGGCTCGGTGCAGAGTTTGCTTCGGTCGACCTGAGCTTCCTTTCGCTCATCGTCTTTATCGCCGTCATCGCCTCCTTTACACAGCTCGTCGAGATGGTCGTCGAGCGGTACAGCCCCTCGCTATACAACTCGCTCGGTATCTTCCTCCCGCTCATCGCTGTGAACTGTGCGATCCTCGGTGGCTCGCTCTTCATGCAGCAGCGTGACTTCATCAATACGGGCATGGCAACCGTCTACGGACTCGGCTCTGGCATCGGCTGGATGCTCGCTATCGTCGGCCTAGCCGCCATTCGTGAGCGACTAGCCTACAGCAATATACCGAAGCCCCTCAGAGGTTTTGGCATTACGCTCATCGTCACTGGACTGATGGGCATAGCATTCCTCAGCTTCTCAGGTGTCAAACTCTAATCGCCTACAGATATGGATCAAATGACCTTAATAATAGTATCGAGTGTAGCGGTCTTCCTCCTGGTCGTACTGCTCCTCGTCGTGGTACTCCTAGTAGCTAAGAGTAAGCTCATCCCCTCTGGCAATGTACACATCAATGTCAATGATGTCAAGGATCTAGAGGTGCCGATGGGTGGTACGCTCCTCAACACGCTTCATAACGAAGGCATCTTCCTCTCTAGTGCCTGTGGTGGTGGCGGTAGCTGTGGACAGTGTCGCTGTCGTGTCGTAGAGGGTGGGGGAGAGATCCTCGCCACGGAGAAGGGCTTCTTCTCTCGCAAAGAGCAGATGGCACACTGGCGTCTCGGCTGTCAGACGAAAGTCAAGGAGGATCTCAAGGTGATCGTCCCCGAGAGCGTCTTTGGCGTCAAGGAGTGGGAGTGCGAAGTCATATCCAACAAGA
>CAMPUN010000239.1 GCA_946997275.1 uncultured Porphyromonas sp. | reverse complement strand
CGTCTCTCTAGGTGTCGGAGATCACTGGAGTCTCAGCTTGCATGCTGGTTGGAACCCCTTGCGCTTCAGATCTTTTGACCATCCCGAGAGTGGCGAGCGCGTTCACCCAAAGATGTTTCATTGGACGCTGATGCCCGAGGCTAAGTATTGGTTTTGTCGACGCTTTGAGTATTGGAATCTAGGACTTCATGCCATCGCCACACAGTATAATGTGGGTGGTTTGAGATTTATCAAGCCCTTGGCCGATTATCGCTATCAGGGGTACGGCATAGGTGCTGGTGTGAGTGCTGGCTATCAGTGGCCCCTTGGTGATCGCTGGGGAGTAGAGTTCTCCATAGGCGTGGGCTATCTCTTTATGAAGTATGATAAGTATCAGTGCTGGCAGTGTGGTGAGCGTGAGGGAAGCTACACGCGTCACTATGTAGGCCCCACGAAGGCTGCCATAGACTTCATTTATTACATCCACTAATCACTTTGAAGAGTAACTGTCGTATGAAAAGAAAATCATCATATCGCCCCCTACAATACAACAATATGGGGGGACGTCAGAGTAGTATAGAGTCACAGTATGACGACTCTTCTAGGGGTGCACAACTGATCTCACTGCTATGCCGTACTTTTATGGGTGCTGTCTGCCTATTGATTCTTTGCCTCTTCTCACCTGTAGTGTCGCTAGCACAGAGTACGACGGCGCAGCCTGATAGTAGTGTAGTAGCACAGGCGCACCAGCCAGCTGTATTGCGTGATACTATCGCTGCAGACACGCTAGCGACTCATAGTACGCAAGCTCTCGATAAGACCTCTGCAGATAGTCTCATCGTCAAGAAGCAGAGCGTGCGGGTGGTCACAGATAGTGTCACCGTCTCCTTGACTATGCGTAAGCATCGTCAGGCGGTAGCCGATGGCCTGCGTATCGCTGATATGGAGACCTCTTATAGTGCTGATGGATCGGCACTGATTGTCTCCTTTTTGGCACGTTATGGTGAGCGGGTCGTATCTTCTCGTGAGGCACTCCTCGTAACACCCGTCTATGTACAGCCAGAGGCTTTAGGCGAGGTACGTCTGCCTCAGCTACGGATCAATGGTCGTCAGCGAGCGAGAGCGTATCGTCGAGAGGTCTCCTTTTGGAGTCATCAAGAGTATGAGGCGCGTAAGCCACTGCTTGTTGCTACCATCGCTACGCCACGCCATGCACTAGACACGATGACCAATAGTGTGCGCTATAGTTATCGTATGCCACTGGCCAACAATAAGACAGGCGGTAGTCTGCGTCTAGATCTAGAGGTGGAGGATTGCTGTAAGCTCTACCCCGTAGCTAGTAAGGATTATGCAATAGCTCCTCACCTTATGCCAGCACCCGACACGGTGCGCATTGAAGCACCCAAGCCACTAGAGATAGCGCGTCCTGATCTCTACGCTTCCAATGTCTCCTTCATCAGACCTGCCAAGGAGGAGGCTAAGGTGCGTAGCCAGAGCCTCTCCGTGCGGATTACCTTTGAGGTGGCCAAGTCTGAGGTCTTGCCAGACTTTGCTAATAACCGTACGGAGCTGACGCGAGTGGATCGTGAGATACGTCCTCTCTTGACAGACCATGATAGTACCTATACCGTACGTGAGGCAAGCATCTATGGCTACGCCTCTCCCGAGGGTGGATACGAGTACAATCGCAATCTCTCCGAGTCACGAGCTTATGGCTTCAGAAACTATCTAGAGCGTATCTACGGTATGTCCCGTATCCCCTCCTTTGATGTTCAAGGACGTGGTGAGGACTGGGAGGGACTCCGCAAGCTTATCACCGAGTCATCACTCTCCGAGCGAGACGAGATACTCCGTATCATAGATCGTGAGAGTCTCAGCTACGACGCTCGTGACCAACAGCTCAAGCTCCTCCGTAAAGGACGAACCTATAAGACCTTGCTGGGTGAGATCTATCCCCTCCTGCGTCGTATCGATATGACCCTACAGTATGGTGTACGAGACTTCGAGCAGCGTGAGGTCGCTACGATTATTGACACCCGCCCGCAAGACCTCTCCCAGCGAGAGATCTATGACCTAGCTCATACGCGCAATAGCGATGCTGTGGCTCGTACGCAGCGGAGCAACTATGGTCGTGAGTATGATATAGCTGCACGCTACTTCCCCAAGGATCCGATTGCTCAGATCAACGCCTCCTCAGCTGCTCTCATACGTGGGGAGCTAGAGATAGCACATCTATACTTAGAGCGTGTAGCACAGGATCCACGAGCGTACAACAACCTAGGCGTCTATCACTGGATGCGTCAAGAGTATGACCAGGCCGCCGACTACTTCCGTCGGGCTCCTCAAGAGAGCCAAGAGATGGCACAGCGCAACCTCACGCAGATGCTCCAAGAGCAGCAGCAGCGAGAGGCACTGCAGCAGCAGAATAAAGCTGCGTCTGGGGCTACCAAGTCTACGACGACACGCTAAGAAAGCAGGACATCATGGTATATAGAAGCATACCTTTACGAGCTAAGCCAGTCACCCTCAGTAGCGCCTCGCTATGCGTCACTTTAAGACGTGTCATACGCAGAGTTGTAGCGTGCTACGGAGTGCTTGCTATGCTCTTGCTGAGCCTGGTGGGGTTGACCAGCTGTGATATGGACGATTCGCGAGATCTCTGCTGCAAGCGTGTAGACCTGATCTATCGCTATGTCCCCTCGCCATCACAAGGCGATCAGTATCAGCAGGAGATCAGAGGAGGGATGAGACACTTCCTCTATAGTGGTGATAGTATCTACCTCCGAGAGGTGTATGCACAGAGAGACAATCCTCAGTACGTCCGTCTCTCCAACCTCATCCCTGGAGCCTATATGATGCTGACCGTAGCCAATAGTTCGCCAGCAGGGACACTGCTGGAGCATTTCGAACCAGGTGCTACGCTAGGCGAGGCGCAGCTACGCTTAGCTAAGGCACTGGAGCAGACTGCGGGGCTCTATCAGAATAGTGAAGAGCTCTTTTATAACCTCCGCGCCTTTCGCACCAATGGAGACGCACCGATACGCTATTACTGCGACCTATCCAATGTGCACTGTCATCTGCAGGTACAGGTAGAGTGGGAGGATACCCCCAAGCATCTCAGCGGAGCTTACGAGCTACGTGCTAGTCGTATAGCAGCGGCTTACGATCTAGGCAGATGGTATGGC
>CAMPUN010000238.1 GCA_946997275.1 uncultured Porphyromonas sp. | reverse complement strand
GCTGTGGGTGGTGTGTCTCTTAAGGAACGCTTTTTGGGGTATGTGGAGGAGTTGCCTTATGATGCGTTTGGTCGTTCGAGTAAGTGGGAGGTGCGATCATATATCGAGAATAGGCCTGTCAGGGGTGGTGATAAGGCGGAGAATGCGGCTGAGCGTCGTCGTCGTAAGGATGTGGGTGATCGTCTGTTCCGTGACTTTTTGGAGCATGAGCTGACTGAGAGTGAGCAGCAGGAGGTGGAGCGTAAGTTCAATCGAGCTTACAATGGTACTTACACTCCTGACTATACTGGTGTGCCTATGTTTAGTCAGATCAATAAGAACTTCCATGGTAAGCCCTTACAGCTGACGAGTGTCCAGCTGGCAGGTGTGGGGCGTATGTCGATGCGGGGTGTTGGCGTTTTGGCGCATGAGGTGGGATTTGGTAAGACGCTGAGTGGTGTGTTGTCAGCTCATGAGGCTATGACGCGAGGACATGCTAAGCGACCGCTTATTGTGTGTCCTAATGATAGTATCTTGGAGCAGTGGGTTGAGACTATTTATGAGGCTTTACCTGAGGCTAAGATTAATGTGTTGGGGAATCTAGGTGCTAGCTATGACTTGACGGACTTTTCTGTTGGTGAGGGTGAGATAACCTTGGTTACGTACGAGGGTCTTAAGCGTATGGGCTTTAAGGATGAGACTTATGATCGTATGGCAGGTGAGTTCACCTACATCCAGGAAGACTTGAAGACACATCAGTCGAGTGCTCGTGATAAGGCTAAGAAGGAGGCTCAGGTGGATCGTCTGGTGGGTCGTATGATGCGTGGAGCTAGGCAGGAGTATAGCTTTGAAGATCTGGGCTTTGACTATATGGTTTTTGACGAGGTTCATAATGCGAATCATATCGTTGGTAAGGTTCGTTTGGATAAGAATGTTGCGTCAGACTTTAGGAGTCAGAGTCAGCGTACGAGTGATTTGGGTATCAAGACGTGGCTAGCTGCTCAGTGGATACAGTCTCAGAATGGTGGTCGTAATGTTGTGTTGCTGAGTGCTACGCCGTTTACGAATAAGCCTTTGGAGTATTACTCTGTGTTGTCACTAGTGGCTAATGATCGTCTGAAGGAGCTAGGGTTCTATCGTGTGGAGCAGTTCTTTGAGACGTTTATGGAGGCAGAGCCAGACTTGGAGATTGGAGCCGATGGTTCTGTAACGGAGCGTATGGCTGTGCGACGCTTTAAGAATAATGCGGTCTTTAATAATCTGCTTCGGGAGTTTGTCGATGTCAAGGGTGTAGAGGATAATCCGAACTTGGTACGTCCCGAGCGTCACGTCAAGGAGTATAAGGTACCGCAGAATGATATGACTCGTGATGCTATGACAGCCCTGAGTGCTCTGCTGACAGATGACAAGCAGAAGCTAGCGGGTATAGGTCATGCTCGTTTGATAGCTTTCTCGCCTTATGCGTCTGGTGCGAGTGGTTTCACAGCTAGGAATTACAAGGAGTTTGTCGAGGGTAGTCCTAAGCTCTTAGCGACGATGCGTCTGGTTGCTGAGAGTAAGCGAGGTAATGATAGTTCGGGGCAATTGATCTACTCCGAGCTGGGTATTGAGTATTTCGATTTGCTTCGTGAGTACTTGATACGCGAGGTGGGTTATAAGGAGGATGAGGTTGTTATCTTGAGTGGTAAGACGAGTATCTCTGAGCGTGGACGTATTCAGAAGGGCTTTAATGATGGTCAGATTAAGGTTGTGCTAGGCTCTCCTGCTATTAAGGAGGGGGTGAACCTACAGCGTAATGCTACGGATCTGTATATTCTGTCTCTTCCGTGGAACTTTACACAGTTGATACAGGTGGAGGGACGCTGTTGGCGTCAGGGCAATCAGTGGCATCATCTGCGTGTGAACTATATGCTTACGGAGGATAGTGCGGATGTCTTTATGCTTCAGAAGTTGCAGACTAAGCAGCGTCTGTATGAGGAGGCCATGCGAGCTGATGCGGATATAGTTGATGTGGGTGATATCGATGCAGAGGAGCTAAAGATGGACTTGATCCGTGATCCTAAGTCTAGGGCGAGCTTTGCGACGGCCGAGAAGCGTAAGGAGCTACAACATGAGCGCGAGACTCTCGTTGCAGAGCAGTCTGTCTTGTCAGATGCTTTGACGACTTATAATGAGAGTCAGTCTAGGGCTGACTCTATGGAGTCACGTTTGGTGGATAATATGGGTCGGTATAGCTCTTGGGAGGTGTCTAGTCAGAAGAGTCTGATCAAGAAGGAGCGGGAGAAGGCAGAGCGAGCTAAGGCGCGATTGGAGCGTAAGGTGGGTGCTGTGGATCGAGCAGAGGGTCGTATATCTGATCTGACTAGAGATATAGCAGATGTGGATAAGCGTCTAGAGGGGTTGGAGCAGTACTACGACGATTTGGTTGTGTCGTATGCAGAGCAGGAGCAATCGCGTCAGGCTAATAGGTCGTTTGATGAAGTTGTGGGTGGCTTTGTTGAGGAACGCAAGCAGGAGAATAGTGGGGACTTCTATACGAAGTTTACAGATGAGGAGCTGAACAAGCGAGTACGGTATAGGCGAGTAGAGGCTGGCGAAGAGTCCGAGCTAGAGGCTGTGAATGGGCGGTTTAATGCGGAGCTGTCGGAGCAAATAGGTGGTAGGCAGTCTGAGGGGCATGTGTATCGGTTGGGTCTGCCTAGTGCTGTGCTTAGGGGTGCAGGAGTGCCTAACTTGCCTATAGAGTTGTCTGCTCGTAGGCTGAGGAGTAAGAGTGAGCAGTCTAATCACCCGTTTGATTTGGAAGAAGTAAAGAACTTGCCACGTTTAGTTCAGAATCCAATGGCTGTTTTTAGAAGTGCTACTAGGCTAGGTAGTTTTGTTGTTATGCTAGAGTTAGAGCATAATGGCAAGAACTATGTAGTCGCTATAGAAGCGAATAGGCGTAAGGGTCGCTTAGATATAAATGACATACGCAGTGTACATTATAGAAGTTCTAGCACTCACTTTGCACGCTGGATAGAGGAGGGTCTACTGGAATATGTAGACAAAAAAAGAGTGCTTGAATGGTTGTCTAAACAGCGGTACAATTCCGCTGAGGTTAGACACCTGTTCAAGCACACGACAAAGGTAGTAAAAGAATTTGAGAATCCCAAAGAATCGGAGGAGAAAGTATCGGAGAAGTCGAAT
>CAMPUN010000237.1 GCA_946997275.1 uncultured Porphyromonas sp. | reverse complement strand
TTCCTCTCTCTAGCCAGCTTTTCCTTTGCCGAGGTGGAGGAGTTTTTGTATATTTGGCGATGCTATGTGCGTACAGCGCACAGAGCATACAGACTAAACAAGTACACACACTAAACAAATCGTTTTCCCTCCTTATGAAATCAAAACTACTTCTATTCACCCTGCTGGCTCTGCTCTGCGCCATCGGTGCACGGGCTGACTACCCAGCCGAATCGTACCAGCTAGATGGTACCCGCCTCATCAAGTGGCGAGGCAATGAGCAGGAGATCGACTTCACCTCTGATGTGAAGCTGCGTCAGGTGACCGAGATCGCGCCTAACGCATTCGCTTACAAGGGCAACATACAGCGTATCGTCCTCCCCTCATCACTACGCAAGATCGGCTTCAATGCGATCTATGAGTGTGGCGGGCTGACAGAGATCGTCTTTGCGGAGGGTCTCGAGGAGATTGCTTCGGAGGCTTTCTACCGCTGTCCTCAGCTACAGACTCTGCGCTTGCCAGCCTCTGTAAAGTCTATCGGTGAGGGCTTTGTGGTCAATTGTCAGGGAATCAAGAGCTATCAGCTGGCGGGGTCCAATAGCTACTACAAGGTGGTGGACGGTGTCCTCTACAACGCTGCTGGTACGACACTGATCGCTTACCCCTCCGCGACAAGTGGCGAGAGCTTTACGATCCCTGAGAGCGTGACCCGCATCGGGGACTACGCGTTTGCCTACTCACAGTATCTAAAGTCTATCAAATTTAGCAAGAAGCTGACTGAGATGGGTCGCAAGGCTTTCTTTGAGAGCAAGGCGCTAGCGGGTTCCATCACGATACCCGGCACTATCCGCGTGGTGGCTGACTCTGCATTCTACCAGTCTAACTACATCACGGAGGTGACCTTCGAGGAGGGTATCGAGGTGATCGGCAAGGATGCCATCAGCCATTGTGCCAGCATTGAGAAAGTCTCTATGCCGTCTACCATTAAGGAGCTTGGGGATGGTTGCTTTAGCTATATGAACTCGCTCCTAGAGTTTCGCAATCATATGACTACTCCACTAGGGGGACGTATGACCTTCTATCAAACAAAGAAGTACAATGCGACGCTCTATGTCCCTGCTGAGTCTGTCGAAAAGTACAGAGCTCAGAAGACTACGTGGAATGAGTTTAAGAACTACCTCCCTCTAGAGGATAATAGTCAGATCAACCCTACCTCTTACAAGCTCGAGGATGGGGGTCGCACTCTGGTCTCTTGGAGTGGCCCTGAGACGGATATAGATATGTCTCAGGACAAAGTGCTGAACCGCGTACGGACGATCAAGTCGTTTGCTTTCCTCAATAAAGATGTCAAGCGTGTCGTACTCCCGGAGGCTCTAGAGACGATCGAAGAGGGTGCCTTCCAAAACTGTGAGGACCTTGCGGAGGTGGTCACTAACAAGAGCCTCAGATCTATCGGCAGTCGTGCTTTCTGGAACGACTTTGCGCTACGAAGCTTTACCTTCCCGCAGAGCATTGAGTCGGTAGCGAGCGACGCTTTCGGCTACTGCACGGGGCTCTCTAAGTTTGTCATGGCTTCGGCCAATGAGTACTACCAGGTGGTGGACAATGTCCTCCTCTCAGCCGATGGAAAGCGTCTCGTCTGCTACGCAGCACTACGTGGTGAGAGCTACACGCTCCCAGCGAGTGTGACGAAGATCGAGAAGGACGCGGCCGCTGGTGCCGTGGGTCTTGTGACACTGACGCTACCTGAGGGGTTCAAGGAGATCGGTGAGAGTGCTTTCCAGGGGTCGAGCAAGCTAAAGAAAGTCGACCTGCCTGCTTCGCTAGAGACTTTTGGACCAGGCGCCTTCATGCGCTGCAAGTCGCTCGAGGAGTATTCGGTCGCTACGGGCAATACGCACTATGCTGTACAGGGCAAGACGCTCTACTCGGCTGATCTGAAGACGCTCGTGGCATATCCTGAGGCGCTTAGCCCTCTTGCAGCTATCCCAGCGCAGGTGACTGCTATCGCTGCACGTGCCTTCCAGCGCAATGAGTCGCTCACGGAGGTGATCCTGCCCGCCAATCTGGAGGAGCTGGACGACTTCGCTTTCTACCACTGTGCTAACCTACGCAAGGTGGTCGCTCTGATGCCAGAGCCTGTCAGCGCAGACTACACGGGCGAGAGTCCTTTTGGAGAGATCAATCTCAAGCTCGCTACGCTGGTCGTACCTGTTGGCTCAGCTAATAACTACAAGAAGGCAGCTATGTGGAGTGACTTTGGCACCATCATGGAGGGTGATACACCTGTGACTGAGGGTGTCATCACGCTGATGACTACGATACCGGTAGGTGAGAAGATCTTCATCGTAGCTCTCAACGTAGACAACAACGCCTCCAAGATCGAGGGTGTACGTATGGAGGGCAAGGATATGATCGTCGAGCAGCCTACGATCACGATACATGGCGACATTGCTACGCTCGTAGCTGCTCAGTGTCACCTCACCCAGATCGATGTGACGGGTGCTCCTCACTTGACGACGCTATACCTACAGGAGAACGAGCTCACCAAGCTAGACCTCTCCAAGTCGGCTCTCCTCGAGTCGGTCATCTTAGCTCATAATAAGCTTAACACTATTCACTGGACGAAGATGCCGAACCTGACCGCTCTCTTCCTCTATGACAATGAGCTCACCTCTGTAGATCTAACGGGTATGTCAAAGCTGACCTCACTACATATCTACAACAACCAGATCGGAGCTAACGCTATGGAGCAGATCGTCAATGCACTGCCTCAGCGCAATCCAGAGGAAAAGGCAGACTTTATGGCGATCGATACGAAGAGCGCCAAGGAGGGCAATCGCTTTGAAGATCGCTTCTTCAAGGTCACGACGCCTAAGAACTGGACCGTCTACGACTACGCAGGTGGTGCCAACGAGGGCAAGGGTGTCGTCTACACCTCTATCGAGCCACAGCCTCTGACGGGTGCTCTACGCCTCATCGTGGACGGTGCTATGCTACAGATCACGGGTGCTGCCGATGGCCAAATCGTCAGACTATACGATCTCGCTGGAGGGCTCCTTTACAGTGGTCTATGCAGTGCCGAGGGTAGCTGTACGCTCTCTCTAAGCGACTACCCCGCAGGTGGCTACATCGTCACCGTGGGCGATCACGCTGAGCGCATCTACATAGCTAGATAAGCGACGCTACTAGG
>CAMPUN010000236.1 GCA_946997275.1 uncultured Porphyromonas sp. | reverse complement strand
GCTCGTCTAGCTCGATCACGCCGATAGTGCCGAGGACGCGCACCTCGGTGACCCCGGCGAAGGTGCTGGCAGGTGCTAGCTCACGCTTCAGTTGCGCCTCGATCTTGGCGACACGCTCTAGCGTTGGTTCCCGCTGCAGAAGCTGCAGACTGGCGAGGGCTACGGAGCAAGCTAGAGGGTTGGCCAGAAAGGTCGGTCCGTGCATAAAGCAACCCGCCTCGCCCCGGCAAACGGTCTCAGCGACACGCTGCGTCGTGACAATGGCGGAGAGCGTCATATAGCCTCCCGTGAGTGCCTTGCCGAGGGTGACGATGTCGGGCAGGACGCCCGCATGCTCCATCGCAAACATACGTCCCGTACGTCCGAAGCCGGTGGCTATCTCGTCAAAGATGAGCAACACGCCGTACTGATCGCACAGCTTGCGCGCCTCTACGAGGTAGTTGGGATGGTAGAAGTACATACCGCCGGCGCCCTGCACGATGGGCTCTAGGATGAGCGCTGCGATCTGCTCGCCGTGCTGAGCGAGCACTTGGCGGAGTGGCTCCATAGCGTCATCGCACCACGGATCGCCCCACTTGACGGAGGGCGGTGCGAGGAAGTGTTGCTGCGGAAGGGCCGTGCCGAAGATACTGTGCATCCCTGTGACGGGATCACAGACGCTCATGGCGTGCCACGTGTCGCCGTGGTAGCCTCGACGAATGGTGACGAAGTGGTCACGCTGCCTCTCCCCGAGAGACTGCTGGTACTGGATCGCCATCTTGAGCGCTACCTCGACAGCGACCGAACCACTGTCCGCATAGAAGATCCAATCGAACCCTTCGGGGAGCATCTTTAGGAGTTCCTCTCCTAGAGCTATGGCAGGCTGATGCGTTAGCCCGCCAAACATGACGTGGCTCATCTTCCCGATCTGCGTCTCCACGGCAGCATTGAGCGCAGGGTGGTTGTACCCGTGCACAGCGCACCACCAGGAGCTCATGCCGTCGATCAGCTCTGTGCCGTCGGCTAGGTAGATGCGCACCCCCTCGGCGTGCGATACGGGGTAGACTGGGAGCGGATCTTCGGTAGAGGTGTAGGGATGCCACAGGTGCTTGCGGTCCCACTCTAAGGCTTGCTGGACTGTTGGGTCGTATTGCTTCATAGGTTAAGCGGTTTCTTCGGTACGCCAGTCCTTTTCGTTGGTATTGCGATAGCCCATCTCGGCGATGAGCTGCATATCTTCGCGAGCTTGCATGCCACTGGTCGTCAGCATGTCGCCTGTGATGGCACTATTGATGCCGATGTACATAGCTTGTCTCATCACCTCTGGCGAAAGCCTCAGCCGTCCTCCACTAAAGCGCAGGAAAGCTGTCGGATTGATCAGACGAAAGAGCGCCACCGTGCGCAGATACTCCTCGTCTGTCAGTCGAGGCTCCTTGGCAAGTGGCGTACCAGCGATCGGCTGGAGTATATTAATAGGTATAGAACGTATGGCGAGCGAACGAAGATAGCAGGCGAACTCGATGCGCTGCGCCATTGTCTCGCCCATGCCGATGATCCCTCCCGAGCAAACCTGCAGTCCTACCTCACGAGCCCAGCGAATGGTCTGCTCTTTCTCCGCCTGCGTGTGGGTCGTGCAGAGCTTGGGGAAGTGCGTCGGAGCGCTCTCCAGATTGCAGTGGTAGGTGGTGACGCCCGCCTCGTGCAGACGTCGGAGTTGCTCCTTCGTCAGTAGTCCCATAGAGGAGCAAAGCTTGATATCGCTCGCCTGATGCATCGCCTCGTAGTGCTGAGCGATCCGCTCTATCTCCCGATCACTCTGCCCTCGGCCACTGGCCACGAGCGCTATGCGCCCGATGCCCGCCTCGCGATTGGCTCGTGACTCAGCCACGCACGGCTCGATATCCAGCAGCGGATAGGCCTCGGCTTGCGTATGGTAGTGAGCACTCTGAGCGCACCAGTGACAGTCCTCAGAGCAGTGTCCGCTCTTGACATTGATGATCGAGCAAGTGTCGAAGGCGTCCCCCATACAGTGGCGCGTCACACGGTGCGCCGCCTCGTAGAGCGCCTCGCTAGTCGCATCTTTGGCGAGTTGGAGCGCCTCTTCTTGTGTCACTTCCACAGGATCGGAAGAGCAGAGAGAGGTAACGATGTCTGATAAAGGTCTCATGAGCATTCTATTAAAGGTCTATAATCGAATGGACGCATCGCCCACCCCTCGCTTAGTAAAGGAGTCTGCGATACGTCCATCTTATTGGTGGAGAATTATACAGTCTTTTGTTGGAGACTGTTATCTCATAGTACAGCCTCTTTAGTCAGCCGTAGCGCGCTCGAGGCGCTTCATGACAGCAAATATAAAGGCAGCTGAGAGGAGACAGCAGATGATTAGCACGCCCCAGAACCAGCCCATAGGCATCTTGTCCCAGAGAGAGCCCATCACGCCGACAAGCAGGTTACCTATAGCGGTTGCTGCGAGCCATCCACCCTGCATAAGACCAGCATACTGTGGAGGAGCTACCTTAGAGACGAAGGAGAGACCCATCGGGCTAAGGAAGAGCTCAGCAAGTGTCAGCACGAAGTAAGTACCGATCAGCCAATTAGGCGATACGAGCGTATCACTGGTACCATGGATATGAGCAGGAGCGGGTAGTGCGTACATGATCGTTGGGATCAGTAGTACACAGAATCCGATAGCTGCGAGGAGCATACCGATGCCTATCTTGCGAGGAGCTGAGGGCTCCTTACCACGATTAGCAAGATAACCAAAGAGACCTACCGTGACAGGAGTTAGCAGGATGATGAAGAATGGATTGAACTGCTGGAAGATCTGAGGCGTGATATTTCTCAGAGCATCAGCGATAGGCTTGATGTCTACAAAGTATCCACCGGCGAGACCAGCGATACCTAACACGACGAGGATTAAGCCTGTCTTGACATTCTTCTTACCGCCCAGTAGCCCGAAGGTAGAGAGGTAGATACCATACATGAAGCAGATGAAAGGTATCAGCATCAGTAGACTAAACGGCATATAGCCCGCAGCGTCTACACGTGATACGGTATAGTCTCGTGCGAAGAAGGTCATCGTCAAGCCGTTCTGGTGGAAAGCCATCCAGAAGAAGATCACAACGAAGAAGACCAGTCCTAGTGCGATGAGACGCTCCTTAACCTCAGCCTTAGACATCTCGACGACATGCGCTGAGCTGTCGCCCTG
>CAMPUN010000235.1 GCA_946997275.1 uncultured Porphyromonas sp. | reverse complement strand
AATTCACGCACCCCGTGTGGGGTGCGACGACCGCCTCACAACAGCTGAGACAGCAATCAGTAAGTTTCAATTCACGCACCCCGTGTGGGGTGCGACGTAATGTCAAGAGTTCTGGACGGTCTGTAGATTGTTTCAATTCACGCACCCCGTGTGGGGTGCGACGGCATAGCCAGAGAGACACTCAGAATAAAATGTATAGTTTCAATTCACGCACCCCGTGTGGGGTGCGACTCCACGGCGATGTGCCACTCCCATAGTGCGCCGTTTCAATTCACGCACCCCGTGTGGGGTGCGACTCCGCGTGATATTATACGATATTGGGCGCCTAAAGTTTCAATTCACGCACCCCGTGTGGGGTGCGACCTACAAAACACGATTACCTTCACCAACATATGAGAGTTTCAATTCACGCACCCCGTGTGGGGTGCGACAATACTCGTATTTGATTAACACAGATCATTTGCGGTTTCAATTCACGCACCCCGTGTGGGGTGCGACTGCGATGCCCAAAGGTACGCATTAGTTGAGGATTAGACGGTGATGAACTGCGAATAGGAGACTACGAGCGGGTGTATTCGTTGCGTTGGTGGTGACTGCGAGGAGGTATGTGCTTGGATCTCAGCGTATGCGGATAGTCTGCCTTTTCACTGATCGCTTGGTATTCGCAGAGGAGTACAAGCAAGAGAGAACGAGGCTGAGTGCTATATGAGCAGCACGCCCTCGGGATCTACGCCTTTCGTCTTGCCAATGGTGGTGATCTTAGACTGGTAATTGCTACCGAGGTGGTAGATACGCAGGGAGTCGCTTGAGAGGTTGATCGTGTCCGTGAGAGCAGCCTCCAGCTCCACCCTTTGGGCGGGAGAGACGAGGCACTCGAAGACCGAGTTCTGGACACGCTGACCGTAGTTTTGGCATATCTTCGCCACTTGGCGGAGTCGCTTAGCTCCGTCGGGAGAGGCGGTGTTTACATCGTAGGTGACAAGTAGGTACATTAGCTTTGGATTAGGAAGACAGGGTAGTCGTCGAGGTCTCCTCGGAGGCATCGGGCTAGGAGTAGTGCCTGAGCATAGGGGAGCAGTCCTATCGGTATACGCTCCTGGAGGAAAGGGTGCGTGATCTCCTCTCGCTTGCGTTGTTGCCAAGCTGCTAGGAGCTCTTTGCGGGGTTCGTCTCTGAGGATGTAGCCGTTTTCGCCCTGGGTGATGAAGTCTGAGGGGGCGACTTGTCGTTTGTTGATGACAGTCAGGACGAAGCGGTCCACGAGGTAGGCGCGAAGCTCCTCCATAAGGTCTAGAGCAAGGCTTGCTCTGCCTGGCCTGTCCGTATGGAGGAAGCCCACGTATGGGTCCAGGCCTACGGTCTCGAGCGCTGCCGTTACCTCGTGAGCGAGGATGGTGTAGAAGAATGAGAGTAACGCATTGGTCTCATCGCGAGGCGGTCGTCGGGATCGCCCCTCGAAGGTGAATTCCGGTCGCCTTATGAGGTGGTGGAAGAGGGCAAAGTATTGCTGTGCTGCCAAGCCCTCTACACCCATAACGGTCATGCGGTCACGCTTGTAGGCTAAGCTCTTTTGCAAAGTCTTGAGCTGGCTCAGTGCCTCCTGAAAGGTTGCCTCCACGCTCTCTGTCGGGTGGTAATCTCTCACATATCTGCTCAGCACCGATCGCTGGTTGGCTATCTTGGCCGAGATAAATAGTGCGGCGAAGTGAGCTGCGGCAGGTTCGTCGTCAGCGATGCGGTACTGGGTACGTCTCAGGAGGACGTTGCCCCTCGTGGGACCCTCTAGCGAACCTATGTAGCGACCTGTGGGTGTGAGGAAGGTGAGCTTGACACCCTCCTGCACGCAGAGCTGCATTAGCCCTGGCGAAGCACCCATATAGGAGAATGTGATGATCCCCTCGAGGTTGTGTATCGGTATGCGAAAGGTTTCTTCGCCATCTACGCGCGCCACAACATTAGTGCCGTCCTTGAGAAGATAGACATTGGGCGTAAGAATATAGAGGGTATTGAGTAGCTTTCTCATAAGGTGAGTATGTCGTGATGCTTTAGGTAGCTCTTTGCCGAACGGTGTGATGCGATACGAGGCATGCACTCATCGAGGAGAGAGCAGGAGCGACACTGACGGGTGTAGTGCGCTGGTATAGGCGTACGCTGCGCAAAGGCCTCGTGCATCTTACGCACCACCTCGTAGCACGCCGTCCGCAGGGCGTCGTCCATCTCGACCTGTAGGCGATGCCGTGTCTCTCCATAGTAAAGAGCACCGTAGGGAATAGAGACTTGGTACATCTCCTCAAGGGCTATGACCTGAGCGCAGAGCTGCAGCTTGTCAGCGAGGTGAGTCTTAGGCTTGCCACGCTTGTATTCGACAGGAGTCGCCTGCCACGCCCCTGGGTACTTAGGGTGTCGGAAGGAACTCAGGCTATAATCCCGTAGCGGGGTCAACTCCACTGCGTCGGATAGTCCGTATAGCCCCAAAGTGTAGGAGACGAGTGGCACCCGTCTCATCGTGATCGTGTCTCCCACGCGAGCGCTCAGCTCTGGCTGGTCCACACGCTTGTGGAGGATCTGCCCTAGCGCTGTGAGATGGTTGTCGTGCCATAGTTGCTCTAGGGTGATCAGTTGCCACTGACGTGGACAGAAGCAGTAGTGCTGTATCTCGGAGATTGTCAGTAGCTCCTCGTCGCTGTAGTGTCTCATGGGAAAGGTCGTTTTACAGGGCTGACGCAATTATGTCTTGGTACTCCACTAACTACGCTTGACAACAATTTTGGGATATGTGGCTTGAGCCTGACTTCATAGCGCTATCGATACTCATACATCTTCGCTAAGTCCGATATCTCCCGAGGAGATTTCCCAACAGATCACGAGAAAATGAATATTCTCCACGGAGGGGCGAAATAAAACTTCGGAAGAATGAAATGAAACTTCGGAAGAACGAAATCAAAGTTCCGAAGAATTTTCTCATTGCTCCGTGGAGGATTCCCATTTTCTACCGAGGGATTTTTGATTTCCTCGGAGGTGTGGTGTCTGGGGCACGAAGGGTTTCGGAGCTATCTGAGCCATCAGATTGATCGGATCTCTAACCTCTAACTTCTAATCTCTAACTTCTAACCTCTCAAGTCCAGCCTCCGCTTTGTCGTGGGGAGAGTTTTTATTATCTTTGTGGTATAATCAGTAGATAGGAATCATATATGAAGTTTACC
>CAMPUN010000234.1 GCA_946997275.1 uncultured Porphyromonas sp. | reverse complement strand
TACGTCAGCGCTCTAGACCTTACCTCTTCTCTAACTCACTGCCCCCCGCAGTAGTCGGCGCTGGTCTTGAGGTCTTCAAGATGCTGGAGGAGGATGACTCACTACACGCCAAGCTAATGGAGAATGTCAAGTACTTCCGTGATAAGATGCTCGCTGCGGGTTTTGATATCAAGCCTACACAGAGCGCTATCTGCGCGGTGATGCTCTACGACGCTCCCCTATCTCAGCGCTACGCTGCACGTCTCCTCGAGGAGGGTATCTATGTGACTGGCTTCTACTATCCAGTCGTACCGAAAGGCGAGGCTCGTATCCGTGTACAGCTCTCAGCAGCTCACGAGCGTGAGCACCTTGACAAGGCGATCGCTGCCTTTATCAAGATTGGCAAAGAGCTCGGCGTGATCAAGTAGAGACTGTTGCAAAAGTCAACAGTCTCACAATCTTGCCTGCAAGATTGTCTAGACTTTGCAGAAAGGATGAAGCGCAAGGCGCTGAGGGTGAGGTCTGAAGGGAGCATACCTCCGTATGTGACCGAAGCCGAATCCCGAAAGCAACACAGCGATTCGCCTTTATGCAACAGTCTCAGGTAATTGTAGCGTTCAGTAAAGCATAACTAACAGCGAAGGTGACTAGACTGCCCCCACTATGGGGAGCGTAGATCTAGTCACCTTCCTCTTTATTAAGACCCCTTATATATGTCCCTGCGAATAGTCATAGATAGTTCTATCCCCTACATGGCCGACGGCATGCCCCTCGGAGTCGAGGCGCACTACTTGCCGAGCGGTGAGATAACGGCCGAAGCGGTTGCCGAGGCCGATGCGCTGATGATCCGTAGCGTGACGCACTGTGACCGAGCACTACTGGAGGGTAGCGCTGTACGTCTGATCACCTCGGCGACAGCGGGCTTTGACCATATAGACACCGACTACTGCCGTGAGGCAGGCATTCGTTGGTACAATGCTCCTGGGTGCAACGCTGCTTCCGTGGCACAATATGTCCTGACGGCGATCGCTCGTATCGCCTTAGAGCAAGGTTTGGCTCCTGAGGATATAACGCTCGGCATCATTGGTACGGGACATACAGGCGGACGGATCTATCAGCGTGCCAAAGCGCTCGGCATGCGGACGCTCCTCTACGACCCGCCTCTCGTGGCGGCTTACGATGAGCACCTCGACTGGCAGAGCTATCTGAAGGAGCTGGACAGCAAAGGGCTCCCACGTCCCTACCTTGCGGAGGCTATGCCAGCTCTACGAGGTAGCTACGTAGACCTAGAGACACTCCTCTCATCGGCTACGATCATTACCTGCCACGTGCCTCTGACTAAGGGGGGCGCATACCCAACTTATCACTTAGTCAATGAAGCTTTCTTGCGAAGTGCTCAGCAACGTCCTTGGTTGATCAACGCTTGTCGTGGAGCTGTCGTAGATACCGCTGCACTGGTACGTGCGATAGACGACAAGGCGGTCTCAGGAGCCGTGATCGACTGCTGGGAGGGCGAGCCACACATAGCGCAGGCACTACTAGACCGTGTCTTCATCGGCACACCACACATTGCGGGCTTCTCGGTACATGGTAAGGCGCAAGGCGCTGTGCAGAGTTTGCGTCACCTGTGCGACTTCTTTGGTCTCAGTGAGGAGCGCATAGCGCTGGCACACCCTCGTCCCTTGGCGGAACCATACCTAGACCTCTCGGGGTGCGAGCCGTGGCAGATGCCTTGGCGTGCGATGCTTCACACGCTTGACTTGCCAGCCATCATGCGCCGACTGGTCGCCACGCCCGACACCTTTGAGCAGCAGCGTGTCCACTACCAGCACCCCTACGAGCCCCGCGACTACACCGTGCGAGGCGTCCCCGCCTCCGTCCGTCCTGCGCTCACCGCGCTCGGCTTCGTCGTGAGCAACAATTAACCAATAGACAGAGCCGTGGCAGTCTGAGAGAACCAGCTCTATAGTTTGGACAGATTGTTGTGTTGTTCCTCTTTGCGTACTGTCAGACTATGTCTAGGCTATAGGCGCATCTTGAGTACACTAGAGAGCAGCCTCCATTGTCATCCATATTACCTTTGCACTGTCTTTTGAGATTCAGAGTGTAACAACAACTATTTCACTCTCTCAGTAGCCTGTCCACTACCAGCCCCCTACGAGTCACGAGATTACTCCGTGCAAGACATGCGGGGCTTTGTCGCTTCGCAATAGGTTTTGTATCTTTGGGGGTGTGAGAGCTCAGGAAGAGCCTGGAACCGTTGGCAGGAGGAGGTCATGGTATGGGTTAATAGCCCCTAATGCTTTCTTCAAGCGAGTCATCAAGGAGTTCTTGTCTCTGCTCTCCAGCTATCCTGCGCTGTGGGGTAGGTTTCGTTAATCCTTAGACAGATAGTAATCGTATGAGACAGAGACAGATATTGGGACTTTTACTCTTCGTGCTTCTCTTGGGAGCTGGGAGTAGCTGGGCACAGACGGCAGAGCGAAAGCAGATCTACGAGGCTTATGTGCAGCGTGACGTCAACAGCTGGAAGCGGGTCATAGACCGTATGCACGCAGAGCCAAACAAGAGCTATGCGCGTATTGCCGAGTTGGTTGAGTATGAGTATGGCTACATCGCTGAGTGTATCCTGCGCGATAGAAACAATGAGGCGGAGCAGTACCTCAAGCGCTACAAAGCGCATGTGGACTACCTTATTGAGAGCGACTACAAAACCGCCGAGATGACCGCTTATCTCTCGGCTTACTACACTTATCGTATCGGCATCTCGTGGCTACGTGCACCGCTCGTGGGCAATAAGAGCATTAGTCTGATGAATCGCTCGATCAAGATGGATAGGCAGAATGCCATTGGCCTGATCCAGCGAGGCAATGCGCAGTACTTCGCACCAGCTTTCTTCAAGGGAGATGCGAAGCGGGGAGCTATCGACTATTTTCTTCGTGCAGAGCGTGCGATGGTTTCCAAGGGGCAGAGCAAGGGTTCCTGGCTATATCTGAATCTTATCGTGCAGATTGCCGAGTGCTACGTAGGCGTCGGCGAGCAGACGCAAGCGGAGGTGTGGTACCGCAAGGCTATGAAGCTAGAGCCACGGCTCACGTGGGCTCTCGACAACAAGTACATAGAGAATAAGCAGAAGCGCGGACAGCCCAACTAACTGCGACGATAAAGCTTAGGAGCCATGTCCTTTCAATTAACCTCAAAGTATAAGCCGACGGGCGACCAGCCGGAGGCTATTGCTCAGCTCTC
>CAMPUN010000233.1 GCA_946997275.1 uncultured Porphyromonas sp. | reverse complement strand
CGAGGACGGTTACGGAGCATTGCTTTTGTAGCTTGCCGATGGTCGCCGTGATGGTTGCTGTGCCGGCGGCTACGGCTTGCACCAAGCCCTCTGCAGTGACGGTGGCGACGGCAGCATCGCTACTCTCGTAGGAGACTGCGTAGCTAGCATCCGTAGGGGTCACGGTAACTGTCAGCTGCTGAGTGTCGCCGACATTGAGCTCCACCTGTGCGGGTGAGAGTGTGAAGTCCTGAACCGCTTTGCTGACGACGAATCGAACGCTGTCGATCTCCTCGACTGGAACAAGGATAGGTTGCTCACCCTTGAGATGAACCGTCATAATGTACTGCGGCTTCTCGGTGGGTGTCTGTGCAAATTGGCTCAGTGGCAGCAAGCCGATGAGCAGAAGAGTAAGTAGAATTCGTTTCATACCTTTAGGATAAGAGTTAATAGTTCTAGATAGGAGCTGGCTCCAATGGTTTTTCGACCGCTAATATAAACATTTTATTCGGATTGTCCTATACTTACACAAAGACGCAAGGTCGCAGGTCGAGCATCAGATAAGCCGAGTAACTCGCTGTGGGAAGGCACGATAAGTTCTATCCGAGCGTCCCTATTTATTGTTACTTGTGAGATTCGCGGAGTTGGAGTCGCTCCGAAGAATTTGCAAATAGCTCACTGGAAAATGAAAGTTATCCACCGAGGCGAGCTATAAAACTTCGGAAGAATGAAATGAAACTTCGGAGGAAACGATTGGTTCTTCCGAAGTTTTATTTCGGGCCTCCGTGAGAAATGAAAAATAGCTCTGTGGATATTCCCCGATTCCTCCGAAGCAATCGGGATCGAAGCGACAGTAATGACGAGTAACCCGCTGTGGGTCGAACTAATTATTGTCAGTAAAAAAATATTTGCTACATTCGCTTAGCGCTTCGGAGCGAACTACACGAGACATATCTAACTTAATCACGTAATAATGCTATGAAAAGAAAGATTACCCTGCTATCACTACTCCTCTGTACTCTAGCGTGGGCGCTCTCGGCTCAGACCTACCCCGAGAGCTCTTACAAGCTGAGCGAGGACAAGAAGACACTGACCCAGTGGTCTGGAGATGAGGAGACGATAGACCTCACCAAGGACACGGCCTTTGACGCTGTCGAGATCATCGGCGATGGCGCTTTTAGAGCTCGTCGCGACTTGAGAGAGATCGTGCTACCGAACTCTTGCCGAGAGATCAGGGGAGAGGCGTTTGCCGATTGTAATATGCTACAGAAGATCTCCTGGAGCGACCATCTTGAGTCGATCGGTGAGGAGAGCTTCCTCGCCTGTAAGAATCTGCAGTCTGTAGACTTCAAGAAGGTGACGAGCATAGGAGGCTCTGCCTTCAGTGGCTGTGCCAAGCTCAAGCGTGTCACACTGCCCAAGACGCTGGAGACACTGGGCGAATATGCCTTTTACAACTGTCGTCAGCTGGCTCACTTCGAGGTTGAGAAGGGGTGTGAAGCTTACTTTGCCGTGAGTGGCGTACTCTACAGTGACCTCTTAGGGAGCTGGTACCTAGAGCAGTATCCACGCGCCAAGACCGACGAGGAGTTTGTGATACCCTTCACGGTACTGGGTACAGCGGCTCGAGCTTTTGACAACTGTAAGTCGATCAAGCGGCTGTACATTCCTCAAGATATGTCCCGCTTCAACACCAACGCGTTCTTCAACTGTACAGGACTCGAGGAGATCTACTCCTATCGTAGCTTCCCTCCCGAAGTGATCGGCACCGATGCGCTCCATGGGGTCAATGTCGAGCAGTGCAAGCTCTATGTGCCAGAAGAGGCTATCGAGCAGTACAAGACGGCTGATGGCTGGAAGCTCTTCAAGCAAATCCTCCCGATGCCGCAGGAGACGGGCGTCTCACGTATGAGCTACATTTATGACGGGGCGAGCAACACGCTCATCCGCTTCATAGGGACCATGCCTGAGCTTGACATGACAAAAGATCCCGTACTCTCTAAGACTGAGTACGTAGCCGACGAGGCTATCAAGGCAGATAAGCTGTCAAACGTCACGCTCCTATCCCTAGTCCTAGCCGATGGGATCAAGGAGCTCGGCGAGGCTGCCATATGGGCGACCGAACTACGCGATCTGAAGCTCAACGACAAGCTGGAAGTGATGAACGAGGCTAGCATCAGCGGAGCTAAGATCACGAAGCTTGCTCTACCGGCATCTCTCCGCTCATTCGCTCCTTGCGCTATCTACAACGCGTTTCATCTAGAGACCATCACCCTCAGCGAGGAGAACCCCACCTACGAGGTACGAGACAACCTCCTCATCGAAAAGGCTACTAACTCGCTCCTCTTCATGCCCAACGGACGGCAGGGAGGACGGACCATACATCTCCCAAGCGGTATCAGAGCTGTCTCTGACAAGGCTGTCTACAACGACATCTGTGTCCAGGAGCTGATCCTTGACGAGGGCTTTGAGGAGATTGGCGTCAGTGCCTTCTCACAGTGCTTTAGCTTGGTCTACCTAGACCTACCCGCCACAGTTAAGACTCTGAAGAACAACGCCTTCAAGGGCAATAATGCTCTCTCCACAGTGATTATACGTGCCACCACACCTCCTGAGGCTACTCCAAAAGGATCTGCTGGAGGGTACCGCACAGAGGGCACCTTCGACCAGCTCCCCGACACCGCTACACTCTACGTGCCCAAGGAGAGCATAGAGGTTTATAAGAAGGTACCAGCCTATGCAGAGGCTTTTGCCCAGATCAAACCGCTTGAGGAGGCTCCCCTGCCTACCAACTGTCAGCGTCCTCTCGCTCCTTATGTCCAGATAACGACTGCTGACGGTATGCTCAGCGTCACTGCTGAGGGACAGATCTCTATCTATGACCTCACGGGCACACTACGTAGCTCTGGCTCTAATGCCCTACGCATGGTCAGCACGACTGGCGAGACTCTTCTGGTGGTCATTCAGGGGGGCGACACGACGCTCGTCCGCAAAGTCATCGTTCGCTAGGCAATAACTGCCTTACAGCCTGACGGTATAGTCAGTAGCAACAGAACAGAGGGGACTCAATCGCCAATGTTGCGGTCGAGTCCCCTCTTCTTATTCAGTCGCCGACACGTTCGTCAGCACAGACATAGTCTACATCACACTCACCGCATAGTCAGCCGTCGCCATAATGAGCGGGCTGTCCTCAACTGTGGAGAGTGAGATCGTGCAAGCCCCCTCGGAGTCACTGAGCGTACGTACGAGCAGCTCTCCCGTAGCGAGGTATAGCGACACCTCCTCGAGAGGCTCTA
>CAMPUN010000232.1 GCA_946997275.1 uncultured Porphyromonas sp. | reverse complement strand
TCTTTACAATCATGCCACAAAGATAGCAAAAAGCGATGGACAAAGCACCTTATTCCCCCTCTACACCGCTCGCTGAGGCGAAATTTCACGCCTTGATCTACTAGGAGCTAGTGACTCGAGCAGACAAACGACGCCTCTAGACCCAGATCTCTAGGGAGAAAACAGCAAATAGCCCGCTGGAAAGTAAATATTCTCTACCGAGGCGCGAAATGAAACTTCGGAAGAGTCAAATGAAACTTCGGAAGAAACAAATCAAAGTTCCGAAGAATTTGCCGTCTCCTCCGTGGCGATTTCTCATTTCTTCGGTAGAAAGTCAGAGCGTCCCTACCCCCTCCTCCCCTATTTGTTAAGTTCACCCAAACGCTCCAACTTTGGAAAAAGAAATTTCCAAGGATGGAAACTTTGTTTTCCACCGTTGGAAAGTTTGTTTTCCACCGTTGGAAACGTCATCCTCTCCGAAAGCGCGCACGACTCCTTCCTCCGTCTGCTATAACTACGTAGTGTCGAAGTAGGGATGGCGCAATGCCACCTGAGAATCGGCAGAGAATACAAGAAAAGAGCCGAGATGCTCATCACACCTCGGCTCCTAGATCGTTTTCGTACAGGTGACCCATACCCCCACGCCCATCGTCTGCACCCCGAAGGGTGTTGGCGTTTCATAGCCAAATGCGTGGATAAGAGTTTTCTAACGTTGCCCAGCCAACGGCTCCTCCCTAAGGAGTTGCACTGCAAAGATACAAACTAATCAACGATGAAACAACACCAACGAAGAGACCTCAACACTTTAAAATATCATGAAAGCCCTTTCTAGGGACGCACGGAGAGTTCTAGCGAGAGGGCGACCGTTTCCGCTAAAAACGACAGGATGAACATTTGTGGGGGATAACTTCGTCTCGCTTTGACACAGCGAGTGCCCTTCCACCATACAGCGACCGAGGAACCTCACAACGAGCACAAAGAAGAAGAGGAGGATGCCAGCTTTATTTCTGTGGCACCCTCCTCCTATTGAGTGAGAGAGTCTATTGCTTAGCGCAATGGCCTCTTTTAGTTATCTCGCTTAGGTCTTGCTGAGTATGATATATTCAATGCGTCAGCACGACGTAGCTCATGCTTGATATCTGCTATGATTTTCATCTTGGTAGATGCATCGCCCTTGATAGAGACGGTCATCAGCTTGCGACGCTCATCCTGTATCTGAGCCTCTTCGTCCTTGACAAAGCCATAGACGGCAGAGGGATCTGTGGTAATCTGATCGTTGAGCTGGATAGCTGGTGCTGTACCAAACTTAGCCTGTAGCTCAGGGATAGGCTTACCTACATAGATAAAGGATACGAGAGACTTTTCCTCCAACTTGGTGAGCTCAGTCGCTGTGGGGAGATTCTGAAAGGCAACCTTAGGAGTCACCTCTCGAATACTCGTCACCATCATGATGAAGAACAGAAAGGCAAAAATCAAGTCTGGCAGTGAGGATGTATTCAGCTCAGGCATCGTACGCCCTCCAGCTTGTTTGAACTTTCCCATAATTATGCGCTATAAGTTGAAGTTTACGAGTTGAGTGGCATCTCAGAGATGTGCATCGGATAGCAGTCGACGACAATCTTCTGCTTATCAGGTGTCAGGTCATCGTATGGCTGACCATACTCTTTCTGAGCGACGATATCCCATACCTCATTGTAAGCTCTGAGTAGCTCGTTCTGTACATCGATATACATCTGGTAGCTGGTCTCGACCTCGTTCTTGAGCGAGATAGCATACGATGATGTGGTCACGACGCGATCCCCTAGTCCAGCGATGTAGCGTGTCTCCTTCTCTGGGAGATGTGGCAGATCCTGGGGGTTGAGGATGAACTCGACAGCACGATCCTTAAGCCTCTCAAGAGGTACGATAGCCATATCGTCACGTCCTGACGCATCTTTCTTGATGATAGCTATCTGGTCCGAGCGGTTCACAAGGATACGCAATACGTTACGGTCACGTATCTCAATATCCTGTTGCTGCTGCTCGGGGGGAACCAACGGCGGTAGGCGCCTCTTTAGTCCCTGATCGGTGTCCATTGAAGTAGTAATCAAGAAGAAGATCAGAAGAATAAAAGAGATGTCGGCCATGGATGACCCATTGATACTGGGTACCTTCTTTTTAGTTTTAGACATTGCTCTTTACTGATATGTTTGATTACTTACTTGGCAAGACGCTTGCGGATAGCACCCCAGATGACACCTACGATGATAAGAGCTACGAGCGTGTAAGCTGTGTAGATACACATATCGATAGTCTTGAGCCACCCTGGAGTATTATACTGTGCTGAGTCCTCATTGACAGACATGGGAGTACCATCACCTATGGCATAGGTAACACCCAGTATGACTATCAATAGGATAAAGACTAAGAGACCCTGTAGAGCCTTCTTAGGATTAGTGCGGAATCCTTGGATTAGGGAGGCGATAGCGAACACAAGCGTTGCTATGAGCGTCAGCGCAACAAGTGCATAGCCCCAATACAAGACTAAGTCTGTATTGGCATAGACCTTATTGCCCGCAGCATCTAGCTCGACTCCCCCGACGAAGAACGCAAGGCAGACCGCAACGGAGACTACTAAGAGTACTAGTAGCGTCCAGCTAGAGATCTTACGAATTTTGGTTACTGCCATGGTTGCGTATTACTTATGGAGGTTGTACTTGATAGCAAAGTCTACTAGCGTGATTGAGGCATCCTCCATACGATTGAGGATAGACTCGACCTTAGATAGGATGTAGTTGTAGAAGACCTGTAGGATCATAGCAACGATCAGACCACCGATGGTCGTGATCAGAGCCACCTTCATACCACCTGCGACAACCGTCGGGCTGATATCACCGACCTTCTCGATCTTATCGAATGCCATGACCATACCAACGACGGTACCAAGGAATCCGAGTGAAGGTGCAATAGCGATGAAGAGGGTAATCCATGAGAGGTTCTTCTCGAGGAGTCCGCCCTGTACACCACCGTAGGAGACGATAGAACGCTCGACTACGTCGATGCCCTGGTCAAAGCGCATCAGTGCCTGGTATGCGATAGAAGCAACAGGACCACGGGTGTTGCGTGCGATGTCCTTAGCGCCGTTCATGTCACCGCGGTTGAGAGCCTCCTCGAGCTTGCGTAGGAACGCCTCGTAGTTATTGTCTGCTAGGTTGAGGTAGATGATACGCTCTAGGCAGAGAACGAGACCGAGGATCAGGACGAGTGCGATGAGTGCCATAAAGTCAGCACCACCCTCGATGAACTTGGTCTTGAGAG
>CAMPUN010000231.1 GCA_946997275.1 uncultured Porphyromonas sp. | reverse complement strand
CCATGAGTAAAGAGCACATGGCGATACACTCTGCTATAGAGACTCTAGCTCCCGCCGTGGAGCTAGTGGAGTGTACATTGGTTGAGGAGGCGCCTTTTGCCAGCTATCGCTACACCTTACAACTAGAGGGGCACCAGACCGAGTGGACCTTTCACCTCCTTGAGACAGGCATCGGCAAGGTTCACGCAGCGCTTGCCACGCAGCTAGCTATAGTGCGCTACCAGCCCCAGCTCTTAGTCAATGTCGGTGTGTCGGGAGGACTTTACGCAGGAGCGCAGGTCGGCGACCTCTGCCTCTCGACTGCTTACTGCTATCACGACGTATGGTGTGGCGAGGGCAACGAGCGTGGACAAGTACAGGGCATGCCCGCACAATATTCAGCAGATGCGACAGCCATGGCGACTGTGGCTGAGCAACTACGCATACCACTCCACGAGGGGCTACTCCTCTGTGGCGACACCTTCATCCCCGATGCCGATCACCTGAGAGCTTTCGCGCAGCAGTACCCCGACCTCGTTGCAGTTGATATGGAGAGCGCCGCCATCGCTCAGACAGCTTACCTATATCAGACGCCACTCGTCAGCCTACGCATCGTCAGCGACACCCCGCTCACGGAGCAGGATCATGGCAAGCAGTACGCAAACTTCTGGCAGCAGAGCGACCTTTCCCTAGCCACCTTTGCAGATGCTATGCGACTTGTCTGCACACTCGCAGGAAGCCTTTAGTATACCCAAAGGTGCCTATACCAATTCCTTTCACTACCTTTGCAACAAAGTCAATCCAATCAATCATATTATGAATCATTTGTATCGCAATCTACTCCTACTCTGTATCCTCAGTCTAGGACTTCTCAACTCTTGTCGTGAGGACGACCCCGTCGTACCCTCCGACTCTGAGGTAATCGCGAACAGCTCGCAGGTCAGCGGTGGTATCGCTGGCTTCTACCTACTCAACGAAGGTAACTTCCAGGCAAACAACAGTTCGCTGGACTACATGAACCTCGTCAGTGGCACCTACACACGAAACATCTACGCTACGCTCAATCCCAACGTCGTCAAGGAGCTTGGCGATACGGGCAATGATCTGCAGATCTACGGCTCTAGGCTATACGCAGTCATCAACAGCTCTAACAAAGTAGAGGTCCTCGATGCTCAGAGCGGTAAGCGCATCGGTCAGGTAGACATCCCCAACTGTCGCTACATCTGCTTCAAGGACGACAACGCTTACGTCTCCAGCTACGTCAGCACGAGCACACGAGACGCTAAGGGTCAGGTACCAGGAGCCGTCTACCGTGTCAACCTCAACACGCTCGCTATCACAGGTCAGGTCGTCGTAGGCTACCAGCCTGAGGAGATGGTTATCAAGGGCGAAAGACTATACGTCGCTAACTCTGGTGGCTACATGAAGCCAAACTATGAGCGCACCCTATCAGTCATTGACCTTAAGAGCTTCACCGAAGTAGACAAGATCGAGGTTGGTATGAACCTCCACCGCCTCAGAATGGACCACAACGGTAGACTATGGGTCACCTCTCGTGGTAACTACGGCAACGTACCCTCGAACTTCTACTACATAGACATCGACCCAGCTACGCAAAAGGTATCAAAGCTTGACTCGCTCAATATGCCTTGCGCTCAGATGGCCTTCTATGGTGATAAGCTCTACTACTACAGCAGCGTCTGGGATAATGCTGCTAAGAAGATGAAGACAGGCTTCGGTCTGGTAGACATCAACGCTGCTAAGCCTCTCGCCGAGAGCTTCATCACCGACGGCACGGATGCCAACATTCAGACCGCTTACGGTCTCGCCATCCACCCCGCTTCAGGCGACATCTACATTATGGATGCCAAGGACTTTCGCTCTAGCGGTACGCTATACTGCTACACACCCGATGGCAAGCTCAAGTGGCAGACCACCCGCACCGGTATGCTGCCCAATAGCATTGCATTCGTAAAGAAGTAAGCAGACAGCACGAGGCACACGACTAAGTGCCCATCTCTGTCCGTTAGACAGCTACGTAGGGGCGGACTCTTAGGGAGTTCGCCCCTACTCTTGTTACATCTAGGACTTCTATCCCGATGGCTACTCTCATCCTCTCTCTACTCCTCCTCTGCGCCACCACACCTCAGCTATGTGCGCAGCAACCCTCCCCACACGACACCGTACAGACGCATCTATTAGAGACCGTCGTAGTACGAGCTCCCCGTGAGCCAGACTACAAGCGTGGCATCATACCCGCACAGCAGCTCTCGGGGCAAGAGCTCAAGGCGCTCAGTGCCTTCTCCATAGCCGATGCGCTCCGCTCCTTCTCGGGCGTTCAGGTCAAGGACTTCGGCGGAGTCGGTGGACTCAAGACGGTCAACATCCGCAGCATGGGCACCCACCACGTCGGTGTCTTCTACGATGGGGTCGAGCTGAGCAATGCGCAGAACGGGCAGATAGACCTCGGCCAGTACTCCCTCGACAATATGGAGGCGATACAGGTCTTCAATGGGCAAAAGGGTAGCTACCTTCAGCCTGCCAAGGACTTTGGCTCTAGCGGTACCGTCTACCTGCAGACACGCAAGCCAACCTTTACCGATGGTGCGCAGACCAATCTGAGAGCGAGTCTCAGGACTGGCTCCTTCGACCTCTTCAATCCCGCCATACTGATCGAGCACCGCCTAGAGCCTAGGGTCACTATGTCCTTCAATGCGGAGTGGATCAAGAGCAGCGGCAAGTACAAGTTTAGGTACAAGAAGGTCCTTCCCCTCACCCACGAGATAGCCTACGACACCACAGCCGTCCGACACAACGGAGACATCAACGCCACACGACTTGAGGGCAATCTCCACATCGGCCTCCCCGACGGGCAGATGCTCGTCAAGCTCTACAACTACAACAGCGAGCGAGGCATACCAGGCGCCATCGTCAATAATGTGTGGCGTCGTGGTGAGCGCCTCTGGGACAACAACAGCTTCGTCCAGACCACCTACGAGCAGCAGCTCAGCGACCGCATACGTCTACACGCCATCGCCAAGTATGCCTACTACCAGACCCACTTCGTGCGCAACGAGCCGACAGCAGCCTTCAAGGTGGACAACCTCTACCAGCAGCAAGAGCTATACGGATCGGTCGCCTCAGCCTTTCAGTTGATCGACCACTGGTACCTCTCCGCCGCCTATGATCTGCAGTGGAACAAGCTCGACGCCAATCTCTACGACTTCGTCTACCCGCACCGCTTCACCCACCTGCTAGCCCTCGCCTCGACCTATACCAATGACTGGATCAATGCACAGGCCAGCCTC
>CAMPUN010000230.1 GCA_946997275.1 uncultured Porphyromonas sp. | reverse complement strand
GATCGCTGCTAGGTGGGCGACAGCTGCAAGGTCCATAACCTCCTGTACAGAGCCCGTGCAGAGCTGTGCGAGACCCGTCATACGAGCGCTCATCACGTCCTGATGATCACCAAAGATAGAGAGAGCCTGCGAAGCGATCGTACGAGCAGCTACGTGGTAGACACCTGGGAGCAGCTCACCAGCCACCTTGTACATATTAGGTAGCATCAGGAGCAGACCCTGAGATGCGGTAAAGGTAACACCGAGAGCACCCGCCTGTAGTGCACCGTGCATAGCGCCAGCAGCGCCAGCCTCACTCTGCATCTCCTGTACCTCGACGATCTCGCCGAAGATGTTCTTCCGCTTGGCAGCTGCCCACTCATCGACATACTCCGCCATCGTGGAGGAGGGGGTGATAGGGTAGATAGCAGCTACCTCGCTAAACATGTAGGCGACGTGTGCGGCCGCTTGGTTGCCGTCACAAGTCATTGTTTTCTTAGTTGGATTAGCCATTTCTATGTATTGATTTTTCCTTGTGTGTTGTTGTAGTTAGTCGCTTTAGTAGATAAAGCCGAAGAGCCATAGTGGGATCACGTTGTCATGACCTATGGGAATGCCTTGCACTGCGTAGTAACGATCCGACCGATAGCGCCCGCCTAGCTCCTTGTCAATGCGAAACTCGTAGGTCTCATCTAGCACGAAGTGCACCTGTGCCCGTCCGCCCGTGTTGACCTGATGAGCATGATTGAGATGCGTCAAGAAGAAGGTGGCGTACAGCCCCGTGCTGGTCACAGGCTCGGGTACGAGTGCGTAGCCAATGTTGGTGTTTTGCAGATAGCACATAGCCGGCTTGCGTGTGGTCGTCTCTGCACCCACGCGGTATAGCTGTGTGACGAGACCCGCATCGGAGAGGATGTGCATATAGTTGGAGATGGTAGCGCGTGAGGCGCTGATCATCTGCGAGAGCTGAGAGACGTTGGGCGAGGTGGGTGCCGTGCGCCCCAGTTCGTAGAGTAGTCTACGTAGCTTGGGTAGCAGACGCTGGTCCAGGTTGCGCAGGAAGCTCACATCGACCTCCAGCATCATGTTGATATTCTTCAGCAGATTCTCCGAGTAGTTGCGATCCTCGAGGAAGAAAGGGTAGTAGCCGTGGTGCGTATAGTCCGCTAAGTAGTTGAGCGGATTGACCATCCCCATGATCTCACGAGAGATGGTCTCGTGATTCTTCAAGATCTCCTCTAGCGAGAGCTGCGGGAGGTCTAGTCCCGTCTTGAGCTGGATGAACTCACGGAGCGAGAAGCCGTCTAGCCGATAGACCGCTCCTGGTAGTTGCTCCTCGATGGGGATCGCCGAGTCGTACTGCACGATCGAGGTCGTGTAGATGATCTGCAGGTCTGGCATCAAGTGCGTACAGGTCAGCAGATCCTCATGCCACGAGGGATACTTATATATTTGGTCTAGTAGCAGGTGCCGCCCACCATGATCGTAGAAGCCCTTGGCAAAGTCTACAAGCGTCTCGCTGGTAAAGAGGAAGTTGTTCAGATTGACGTAGAGACACTTCCTATTGAGCGACCCAAAAGTCCTCGCGGCATAGTCCAGTAGGAAGGTGGTCTTGCCTACGCCACGACAACCATAGATACCGATCAGCTGGGCGGAGAAGTCAATCTCGCCAAAGAGGCTGCGCTGTATCGGATTGCTCAGATTACGCAGCAGGTAGTCGTGTGTTCTATAGAGTGCTTCCACTACTTTGTCGTTGAGGTTTTGATTCGATACCTATATCTTGGTAGTGCAAAGATACACAAACTTCCGTAATTGACAAGTGCTCTTGGCAAAAATCTTTGTGTTTTGAGCGAACTGCCCCGTTCAGATGACAAGTTAGCTCCATCAAACTAGTAATAAGTAGGCACCGATTACCGCTAATTAGCGACTTACCAACCGCTTCACCTAGAGCTGCTTGGAGTTTCACCTGATGGAACCAAGTCACGGAGCCTATAGTTGCCGATCTTCACGGAGGAATTGCCAAATAGCTAGCGGGAAAACGAAAATTCCCCACCGAGGGCCGAAATAAAAGTTCGGAAGAACGAAATGAAACTTCGGAAGAGAGAAATGGAAGTCCGGAAGAATTTGTCGATTCCTCCGTGGAAAACTTGAATTGCCTCGGAAGGAAAATGAGAGAGGACTCAACCGCTTCGTCTTTTGCGATTGAGCCCTCTCGATGTGCTGCGCGCTCTATCCTAAATCTTGTCTAGCTCTTCTAGTAGCGCTCTCCTCCTACCGTAGGAGTGTCTCAGCTGATTGGGTTCGTTGATATACTCTTCGAAGTGGCTGAGAGGGAGTTCCATCGGGGTGGGGTGGCTAGCAAGCGTGGCGCTTAGAGCGTAGCGCCAAGCTGCTTGAGCTGCTGCTGTACTTCGTCGATGCGTAGCAGGGCATCGCTCTCTTTCTTGCGCTCGAGGGCGACAACTTCGGGCTTGGCATTGGCGACAAACTTCTCGTTGGAGAGCTTCTTGCGAACTCCTGCGAGGAACTTCTCCTGATGCTCTAGCTCGCCACGCAGACGTTCCACGGTTTTCTCCACATCAATGGCGCCCGCCAGCTCGACAGAGTAGGGGACTGTGCCGATGATGAAGTGCTCGGCCGTATGCTCTTCCGACTGATGCGCATCCGCCTTGGTGAAGGCAGAGAGATTGGCCAGCTTGATGACTAGCTCGCTCATACGCTCGGGGTGCTCGCCACTGGTGGTGAGCGCAAGTGACTGCTTGGTCGCTATCTGATGCGCACTGCGTATGCTACGTATCTTGGTGATCAGATCGACGGCATGCTCCATATCGGCGAGTAGCTGCTTGTCCGCCTGCAGCGTGTCGTCTAGATGAGCGTACATGATGGAGTCGCCCTCCTGGCGAGGTGCTACTTCTTGCCAAAGCTCCTCCGTGATGAACGGCATGAAGGGATGGAGCAAGATGAAGATTTGCTCGAAGTAGTGGATCGTTCGCTCGTATACGTCACGGCTCATACTGGTGCCGTAGGCGGGCTTGATAGCCTCTAGGTAAAGGCCAGAGAAGTCGTCTCGGACGAGCTTGTAGAGGAGCGTGACGGCATCGCTGATGCGGTACTTGTCAAAGAGGTCGTCTAGCTCGCTCATCGTCGAGGCGAGTAGTGACTCGAACCACTCCATAGCTATCAGGCTAGCGGCGTCTGGCTTGACTTCGTCGGAGACACTTTGCGTCTTGAGGAAGCGGTAGCTATTCCAGATCTTATTGCAGAAGTTGCGTCCCTGCTCCACAAGGCTCTCGTCGTAGAGGAGGTCATT
>CAMPUN010000229.1 GCA_946997275.1 uncultured Porphyromonas sp. | reverse complement strand
CGATCGTGCAGAACGTCGGAACGACCTTCGCCATCTACGAGGCGGTCATGAAGCATAAGCCTCTCATCGAGCGTATCATCACCGTCACGGGACGAGCTATCACGCATCCCTCCAACTTCAAGGCGCGTATCGGTACCTCTATGCAGACGCTCATCGACGCTGCGGGAGGCTATGCCGAGGAGCCCGGCAAAATCATCGGCGGTGGTCCTATGATGGGTCGAGCACTCGTCAGCACCGACGTACCCGTTGCGAAGGGTTCGTCAGGACTACTCATCCTCTCCGCCAAGGAGTCGACACGTCCCGAGATGCACGACTGCATACGCTGTGGTAAGTGCGTGTCGGTCTGCCCGATGGGTCTCAACCCCGCCTTCCTCATGCGTGACACCATCTACAAGGACTGGGAGACCTCCGAGCACAACTACATCGTTGACTGCATCGAGTGTGGCTCTTGTAGCTATACCTGCCCAGCAGGTCGTCCGCTCCTCGACTACATACGTGTGGGCAAGCAGACCGTCATGGGCATCATGCGAGCCCGCAAGAAGTAATACACACTGAGATAGATCACCGATCCTCATCATCGACTACGATATATAGCTTATGGCACAACAAGTCATCGTATCTCCCTCACCGCATATCCATAGCGGTGACACCATTAGCAAGAATATGTATGGGGTGCTGATTGCTTTGATACCAGCATTCCTCGTCATGCTCTACCAGTTTAGGACAGACGCTCTACTGATCACCGCCATCTCCGTAGCCTCCTGTATGCTCACGGAGTGGGTCATCACCCGATTCTTCCTGCACCGCCCCTGTCGTCTGCTGGACGGCTCGGCACTGCTGACGGGCGTCATCCTAGCCTTCAACCTCCCCGCCTCGCTCCCCTGGTGGCTCGTCCTGATGGGTGGCGTCGTCGCTATCGGCATTGGCAAGATGGCCTTCGGAGGTCTCGGTAACAACATATTCAACCCCGCACTCGTCGGGCGTGTCTTCCTCCTCATCTCCTATCCTGCGCAGATGACCACCTGGAAGCTCCCCGCCCGCCTTGCCGAGCAAGCTACCGATGCGGTCTCTGGCGCGACACCTCTAGGCATACTCAAGTCAGGAGCCATCGATAAGTTGCCCGACTCGTTGCAGCTCCTCGTCGGCTTCAACTTCTCCTCCATGGGAGAGGTGAGTGCCATCGCCATCCTCATCGGCTTGGCCTATATGCTCATCCGACGCATCATTACCTGGCACACGCCCGTGGCTATCATCGTCTCCGCATTCGTTCTGAGTGGCATCATGCACCTCTACAACCCAGCGATGTACGCCAGTCCCTTCTTCCACCTACTGACTGGTGGTCTACTCTTTGGTGCAGTCTTTATGGCGACCGACTACGTCACCTCGCCCATCTCGCACCGGGCGCAGCTCATCTACGGCTGTATGATCGGACTGCTCACCGTCATCATTCGCTTGTGGGGCTCTTACCCTGAGGGTATGTCCTTTGCCATCCTCATCATGAATGCGCTCACCCCACTACTCAACACCTACATCAAGCCACGTCACTTCGGTCATGTGGTCAAACCTAGAAAGGAGGCTAAAAGATGAAGAAGCTACCCTCTACACTCCCCAACATGATCCTCTCACTCGGGATCATCTGCCTGATCATCGCTGGTATCCTAGCCGGGGTCAATGCAGCGACCAAAGATACCATCGCACAGGCCGAGACGAAAGCTAAGGTTGAGGCGATCAAAGAGATCGTTCCTGCCTTTGACAATAACCCTTACGAAGAGCGAGACACCGTCACGCTTGAGAACGAGCCTCGCCCCATCACCGTCTACCCCGCCACGCAGGGTGGTCAGCCCGTCGGCTACGCCATCGAGACCTATACCGATGCGGGCTTCGCTGGTCACATAGATATTATGGTAGGCTTTGATATGCAGAACCAGCTCGTTGGCTTCAAGGTGCTCAAGCACGAGGAGACCCCTGGTCTAGGTGCTAAGATACAGGAGTGGTTCACCTCTCCCGCACCCAATGCTGACCTCATCCGTGACGTTCGCGGGCTTGATATGAGCCAAGCTTCGCCACTCAAGGTCTCCAAGGATGGAGGTAAGGTCGACGCCATCACCGCAGCGACCATCTCCAGTAGAGCCTTCATCGATGCCCTCGAGCGAGCTTACCGAGTTTATCAGAGCGTCATCGGCGAGGGTGGCCCCACGGCTCAGCCCACTGTGAGCAACTGTGAGCTCCCCGAGCGAGAGGTCATCGACAGTCTCTTCAATACGCTACTTCCCGCCTACCGTCTTGTGGACAAAGCGAAGACCGGCACCGCTGACGACGGCACTCCTTGGCTAACCCAGAGCTACGGCACCAATGATATGAGCGAAGCGACAGGCCTACTCGTCGTCACCACCAGTGGCGATGACTACGAGGGACATTGTCTCCCGATGCTTGTCTGCTTTGACAATAGTGGTACGCTCACAGCCTTTGCCATCGCTGATGCCGAGGCTACGGGCAAGCTCATCTCTATTAGTAAAGAGTTCGGGGGCAACCAAGACCCCGCCACCGTCAAGTCCTCGAAGAAGTCCCTCATCGGCAAGAAGGTCACACCCGCTAGTCTCAAGCTTCGCAAGGACGGCGGCTCTATAGACGCAGTCTCAGGCTCTACGGTCTCTTCGCGAGCTATCCTCCAGGGCATCGCTCGTGCGCAGCGCATCTTTAAGGCTAATGCCAACGAATCAAATAAGTAATGCACGACCATGAATAAGTATATCAAGACAATTACCAATGGTATCATTACGGAGAACCCCACCTTCGTGCTTCTCCTCGGTATGTGTCCTACCTTGGCGACCACCACGTCAGCCATCAATGGACTCAGCATGGGACTAGCCACCACCTTCGTGCTCATCTGCTCCAACGTGATGATCTCCCTCCTGAAGCGACTCATACCCGATGCCGTACGTATCCCAGCCTTTATCGTCGTCATCGCAGGCTTCGTCACCGTACTGCAGATGGTCATCAAGGCATACATGCCAGCACTCGATCAGAGCTTAGGTATCTTCATCCCGCTCATCGTGGTCAACTGTATCGTCCTCGGACGTGCCGAGTCGACCGCCTCCAAGAGTAGTGTCGGCATATCCCTCTTCGATGGTATCGGTATCGGACTAGGCTTCACCATCGGACTAACCCTCCTAGGCACCGTACGTGAGATGCTCGGAGGCGGTTCATTCTTTGGCATGACGGCCTATCCCAATGACTTCTCAGCACTACTCTTCGTATTGCCTCCAGGAGCCTTCATCGCTCTAGGACTACTCATCGGCATCT
>CAMPUN010000228.1 GCA_946997275.1 uncultured Porphyromonas sp. | reverse complement strand
TTGCGCTCGAGATGTATCGCTACCGTATCAAGAAGTACATCGGAGCCTACGCAGCAGCTATGGGCGGTGTAGATGTCATCGTCTTCACAGGCGGTGTCGGTGAGAACGACCAGACAACTCGTGAGGCAGTAGTCTCTGGACTAGAGTTCATGGGAGTTGAGTTTGACTCTGCCGTCAATCGCTCTAGCCGTGGCGAGGAAAAAGTGCTCTCGAAGCCCTCTAGCCGTGTGACCGTCATCTGCGTCCCCACTGACGAGGAGCTGATGATAGCACGCGACACGATGGATCTCGTCAAGTAAAGCGAGCCAACCAGCTCGTCACAAGACGACAAAAATAAAGGTAGGGACGAACATCTACAGATGTTCGTCCCTACCTTTATTATATATAGGTATGCTGTCCTATCATGATTATATATAGGTATGCTGTCCTATCATGTAAGCGTGCCGAGGCGCGAGTCCGTGTGCCTCGTCAAATCTCACGTAAGAGGCTCTAGATGAGTTCGTAACATGAGACATTTGCCACCTTTTACTGTCTGCTCTCCGCCGAGGGATACCTAACAGATAGTATTGAACAATTGTTACTCACGGCCGATATACCTACAATTTGCTAGCTCTTGCCGTGAGCCATTGTACGCTCCTGCCGTACCTTTGTAGTAGGAATTTGTCGGGTAGTCGGCAAGCTCCACTGGATGTCCTGTAGCAGGAGGTTTCGTTCCCCTTAATGTCTTCGTTTCCCCGCCCTGCCACCGCCCATTCATACATACACAAAGCAATGTAAGGGTCGCTGAAGAGGCTCCCCCTTAGGTTGATTCACTAGGATGTCAAACACGCAATAATAATATATGAAACGATTCATATCGTATCTCCTCTGTGGGCTCGTACTTTGTACCGTACAGCTATCAGAGGCGCAGACTGTGGATACTTTGTCGCAGACCTCCGCACCAGCTCCTCGTCGGCTCACCATCGGTGGGTATGGAGAGGCTGTAGCATCGAGGATGTTTTACAGTAATAACTTCAAGCGCTATACCGATGCTGAACTCTACAAAGATGCTCGTAGCTTCGGTCAGGTAGACTTGCCACACGTTGTTTTCTTCGTTGGTTATGATTTTGGTCATGGTTGGTCTCTAGGCTCTGAGATCGAGTTTGAGCATGGTGGCACGGAGAGTGCTGTCGAGATTGAAGAGGAGGAGACAGGCGAGTACGAGTCTGAGATAGAGCGTGGTGGCGAGGTGGCTCTCGAGCAGTTTTGGCTACAGAAGAGCTTCTCACCAGCGCTCAACCTGCGCATCGGACACATGGTCGTACCTGTCGGAGCAACCAACGCATCTCACATGCCGACAGAGTTCTTTACGGTCTACCGCCCCGAGGGCGAGAACACGATCCTGCCCTGCACCTGGCATGAGACAGGTATAGGCCTGTGGGGTAAACTACCTAACTGGCGGTATGAGGTGATGGGTATCGCGGGGCTAGATGCTGACCGCTTTAACAATAAGGACTGGATCCATGGTGGGGCTGGTAGTCCCTACGAGTTTAAGATGGCGACGAACTATGCCTGTGCTATGCGTGTGGACAACTACTCGGTACGCAATCTGCGTCTGAGCCTGAGTGGCTACGTCGGGACGAGCGGTCGCAACACGCTCAATGCGACAAACAAGTATGACCATATCAAGGGGCTTGTCTGCATCGGAGCTTTTGACTTTCAATATGCTAATCCGTACCTCATCTTGCGAGGCAATGTGGATTACGGACATCTAGGCGACTCGATGGAGATAACGAAGGCTAATCGTACGACCCGCAAGGACTCACCCTCACCAAAGAATAGTGTCGCCAAGGCGGCTCTAGCCGCTGGCCTGGAGGGCGGATATGACCTCTTCTCTGCTTCGGCCAAGCTTCGTCAGCTCAAGCAGCGCCTTTACCTCTTCGGACGGTATGACTACTACGACTCCATGTTTCAAGTAGTGCCCAGTATGACCGACGAGCCGGAGTGGGAGCGACAGAAGTTTACCGTCGGACTCAACTACTACCCGATCCCTGAGATCGTCATCAAGGCTGAGTATAGTCATCGTATGCTGCACAAGCAGTTCAACGATGAGCCGACCGTCAGCCTCGGCATCGCATACTTTGGTATGTTTCACTTCTAGACTCTTTTAACTCAACACAATACAATCGACTATGAATAAGTATACCTACATCTTTAAGATGCTCCTTCTCTCAGTCGTGGGCATCCTCCTCGTCTCTTGTCAAGAGAGCGACGAGCCCAAGGCAAAGCAACTAGACCCCGAGCAGACGGCACTCGTCAAGCAGTTTGTCGAGGGTGTCGTAGTCCCCACCTACAAGTCTCTAGCAGACGATGCTATCGAGCTGTCTGGGCTTTGCGAGGAGCTGATGAAGAACCCCTCTCAAGAGCTGGTCAACAAGGCTTGCAAGAAGTGGGTCTCAGCGCGTGCATACTGGGAGCTTAGCGAGGCTTTTCTCTATGGAGCTGCTGGTGACTACAACATCGACCCGCACATCGACTCTTGGCCTCTGCAGAAGAATCAGCTAGATAATATCCTTCAGAACAAAGAGCTCCTCGATGAGCTCAAGGAGGAGGGAGCCGATGCTACGGGCTTTTCCTCTCTAGGCTACGGTCTACTAGGCTTCCACGCTGTGGAGTACATTATCTTTAGAGATAGTAAGCCTCGCAAGGTTGCTGAGATCACAGAGCCTGAGCGCATCTACAATGCAGCTGTCGCTGAGGATCTAGCTCGTCAGGCGATCCGCCTAGAGGCTAGCTGGGCTGGCATCGACAAGGTGACGGCTGAAAAGAAGAAGACCCTCGAGGACGCTGAGCTCCTCCCCACGCTGGACTACGGTCAGCTTATAATCACCGCTGGTGAGCAGGGTAATAGTGCCTACAAGAGCCAGAAGGATGCTCTCGTACAGATCCTACAAGGTGCAAGTGACATCTCTGACGAGGTGGGCAACACAAAGATTACCGACCCGGTCAACTCGGGCAATGTCCTAGACGTGGAGTCTTGGTACAGCTGGAACTCTATTAAGGACTTCACTGACAACCTCCGTAGCGTCCGCAATGCTTACTACGGCTCTCTCGACGGCACTGTCCACAATCACTCTCTCGCTACCTACATGGCTAAGCAGCATCCCGAGCTAGACAAGGAGATCCGCTCTGCTATAGACAATGCGATCAAGACGGTAGCTGCTATGCCAGCACCCTTCCGCAATAACCTAACCAAGGAAGCAACCAAGCCCGCCATCGAGGCGTGCAATGCGCTCCTTGAGAAGATCGATGCAGCTATTGAGGCTGTACAGAAGTAATCAATAACCAACCGTCATA
>CAMPUN010000227.1 GCA_946997275.1 uncultured Porphyromonas sp. | reverse complement strand
CCTGAGAGAGGGCACAGCTCTAAGAGCCCCACCAGTGAGATACTGCTAGCCACACCTATCTATTACGTGGCTATAGGCGGATTAGCGCTATGCTGATGCGCCGCCGTATGCGCTTACTTTGGCTTCTTGCCACAGTGTGAGTGACCGTCGTGTCGCTCCCCTACCTTCCCTAGCGTAGCTAGACTATATCTATGTGACACAACCACTTACGCACGCCTGCTCCTCCGTAGTGAGCGAGCGAAGCTATCGGCGTAGTGGCACTGTCTCTCCTTACATTTCACTGGTTCAAATCATTTTTGCGATGTATTGCAGATACATTTGCCATCTATTACTATATCTCGTCCCGATGGCGGCTCTAGCCGAGTCATCCCTATCGAGACCAGACAGCATAGCGCTGAAGCCTCATCCCTTTGACGAGACACTCCAAACAGTGGTCGTCAGAGCCAATAGTCAGCGGCTCCAGACGGCGCGTCTCGGTCAGACTATCGAGTGGCTTGACAGTACTTATCTGACGAAACACTTTACGGGCAACTTTGCAGCGACCCTCAGCACGCTACCTGGGGTCAATGTGATCACGATCGGCTCTGGCTACGGCAAGCCTGTGATCCGTGGTCTAGGCTTCAACCGCATCGCCTATGTCGATGGCGGACTCAAGCAAGAGGGGCAGCAGTGGGGCGCCGACCATGGGCTGGAGGTGGATGCCTTCGACCAAGACCCTGTCCAAGTGATCAAGGGGGCGGGCTCGCTCCTCTACGGCAGCGATGCCCTAGGTGGAGTAATCGTCAGACAACCGGCTACGCCTCCGCACAAGCAGGGACTCTACGGCTCCTGCACCTTGCTGGGACAGAGCAGTACGATGGGCGGTGGCGGTAGTCTCATGATGGGCTACCTGCACGGAGCGCATCATATCCGTCTCCGTGTGAGTGGTCAGTATCACGGCGACCGCAATGTGACAGCCGATAGCATCACCTACCTCACCCGCTGGATACCTATATATAATCGTAGGCTAAAGAATAGTGCCACACAGACCTACGCCTCCCAACTACGCTACGAGTGGTTGGGAGAGCAGATCAAAGCTTCGCTGCAAGCCTCCGTCAATGGCGAGCGCAGTGGCTTCTTCCCTGGAGCGCACGGCGTACCCGACCTAAAGCGTGTGCTACCGGACAAGAGCCGCTACAACATCGAGCTACCCTACAGCAGCGTGCGCCAGCTCTCTACGCAGGGCTCTCTGCAGTGGCGGATCTCTCCGCAGTGGCAATTGGTCGGCGAGCTAGGCTGGCAGCAGAACCTGCGCCGTGAGCTTAGCGCCTTCCACACGCACTACGGGACGATGCAGCGACCCGTGCAGGACGCAGACTTGGAGTTTGAGTTTGACCTCAAGACCATCTCCGCACGCTTGCAGGCTAGCTACTACGCGCCCTGGGGTGGCAAGTGGACCTTAGCCACTGATGGACAGTACCAGTGGCACAAGCGGAGAGGCTACGGCTTCCTCCTACCAGACTACCAGCGAGCAACGAGTGGCATGAGCCTAACCTACCAAGGGCGCATAGCTCAGGGACTACACCTCACCAGTGGTCTGCGCTACGATCTAGGATACATCGCAATGAGCCCCTACCACGACCCCTATCTAGCTGACTACCTCAAGGAGCGTGGCGAGTCCTCGGCGACCTTGTCGCAGTACTACTACAGTAGCCAGGAGGGCGAGCGTCATTGGCACGACCTCTCGGGGAGTGTCGGCTTAGCTTGGCAGATCGATCGGCATTGGCTCTGGAAGGTCAATCTGGGCAGAAGCTTTCGCCTACCAGGCATCTACGAGCTTGCAGCAAATGGTATCCACCACGGCACCTTCCGCCACGAGGTGGGCGACCCTTCACTGAGTAGTGAGCAGGGCTGGCTACTAGATAGCGAGGTGGGCTTTCATAATGAAGTGTGGAGCTGTACGGTAGCGCCTTTTGTGACCTACTTTACCAACTACATCTTCCTACAGCCCTCGGGCGAGTGGTCCATACTGCCCCACTCGGGACAGATATACCGCTACCAGTCCACACGGGCGCTCTTTACAGGCGTCGAGCTGGAGGGCACTTGGCACCTGCATCCGCAGTGGGACTACCACCTGCAGGGTGACTATGTCTACACCTACAATGTGGCAGACCGCCTAGCGCTACCCTACTCGCCACCAGCACGCTTGAGCCACGACTTGACCTGGCATCCTCAGCACTGGGCGCTCTCGCTCAAGCATCGCATCATCGCTCCCCAGCATCGCATAGCGCGCAATGAGGAGCCGACTCCTGGCACAGCTTCGCTACTAGACCTAGCTGTGACCTACGACGGACAGCTCAGACAGAGCAACTACCGCATCTCTCTAGCTATCCAAAACCTACTGGACAGCCGCTACTATGACCATATGAGTTACTACAGGAGAGTCAATCTCCCTGAGGCTGGACGAAATGTACTACTAACTATCAATCTATCATTTTAATCTTCAATACTATGATGAAAAGAACAATCTTCGCATCAATCACGCTCCTTAGCTGTCTTGCTCTAGCGACAGCCTTCACCGCTTGCAAAGAGGAGCCCATCGACACAACCAAACCGGTCATCGAACTCATCGAGCCCGAAGACAATGACTCGCTCCGCATCGGCGGTGAGAACGGCGTACACTTCGAGATGAATCTCTCGGACAACGACCTCGTCAAGTCGTACAAGATCGACGTCCACAACAACTTCGACGGGCACTCGCACACCCGCGATCTACGTCACGGTGATGACAAGACGAAGCCCTTTAGCTTCAACAAAGAGTACACGGTCAACCAGCGCAACGCCCACATCCACCACCACGACATCAAGATCCCAGCAGACGCAACGCCGGGTGAGTACCACCTCCTCGTCTACTGCGTGGACCGCTCGGGCAATGAGTCGATGGTGGCGCGCACCGTCATCCTCTCCAAGGACGCTCCTGACGATCATCATCACGACCACGATCACGAGTAGCCCTTTGTAGGGGCGCTCGGTCGAGCGTCCGTTGTGTCAAAACGATACGAGTAGCCCTTTGTAGGGACGCACGATCTGTGCGTCCGTTGTGTCAAAGGTTACGATATCAAGATCTAGCGACAGATGATAAGACACTCCGCAAAGAGTGCTCCCCATCTAAATCAATCGCGACAACTTGAAGAGACATTAATTTGTTTAGTGTATGTGATAGGGAGGGGTGTTACCGTGATGGTAGCACCCCTCTCGCCTTTTTGATTGTTTTCGCTGACTAGTTGTAGGAAGAGCAAACATTAAAGAAGGCTCAACCGCATCGCTGCGACTGAGCCTTCTCGTTGGTGGAACTGCGGAC
>CAMPUN010000226.1 GCA_946997275.1 uncultured Porphyromonas sp. | reverse complement strand
GTTCGGGGCTATTGCCCTCCCCCGACTGGGGGCTAGGATTCGTCCGACTGCGCGGTCGTTTGCGCTAGTTGTTATGAAAATGTTGGAGATGGAGAGATTAAAAGGGGGGGGGGAGATTTTTGATTATCCAGCGAGGGCTGAGATAATTCTTCGGACTTATGATTTCATTCTTCCGAAGTTTCAGTTGATTCTTCCGAAGTTTTGGGAGACTCCTCCGAAGTTTTGGGAGACTCCTCCGTGGAGATTTTTTATTTTTCTCGGGAGAGATCGGAGGCATCGGAGCTGTCGGAGTCACGGCTGGTTTGACGACGGAGACAAGAAAAGCTGTACCTTTGTGCCTCGAAGCTGTAGTACGACCTATATGTCTCCTACTTACATCCTCATAGATCAGGGTAATAGTCGCCTTAAGATCGCTCTAGCGACGGACGAGCAGCTCTACCCGACACGACTCTACCCCGAGCCACCCTCTAGCGACCAACTACTGGAGCTACTGCGCACGTACCAGTTGCCAGAGCAGCCCCTCTACGCTATCTACAGTTCGGTGGGAGAGCGGGAGGCGCCTTGGCTGGAGTCGATCAAAAGCATCTGCCAACGCTTTGTCACGCTCGACGCGGAGACTCCACTTCCCCTAGCTGAGGTGCAGTACGACAGGCAGTGCCTGGGGGTAGATCGCATAGCTAGTGTCGTCGGTGTAGCACAGCTTACGACGGAGCCCTCGCTGGTCATTGACATTGGGACCGCCATCACCTACGATCTGCTCCTACCCAAGAGACGATACATGGGGGGCAACATATCCCCAGGTCCTGAGCTACGACTACAAGCCCTACATGACTACACGGCTCGACTACCTCGCATACCGTGGGCTGACATCCAGTCACATCTAGACTTATGGCACCAAGAGCTAGGCGAGCGAACGGATCAAGCGATATGGCTGGGGGTGGCACGGAGCATTGTTCACGAGATAGACTCCTATATAGAGGGACTACGCGAGCGCTACCCTAGCTTAGCGGTCTGGATCACGGGCGGATATGCGGTGGATTTTGTCAAGTGGCTAAAATATCCGACCTTTGTGGAGACAAACTTAGTCGAACGAGGGCTACGTGACATACTTCAGTATCAAGTAGGGCGCTCGTATGACAGTTAACCGATCCGTAGTTCGCGACGGCCGTCGCTACCACTCCTTATTATAATAGCATATATGTTTCGATACATAGCACGCATCACTACCATACTAACGCTCCTAGCGACTGTCTTCCTAATGCCGATCACGGCCTCCGCTCAGAGCAATAACACGGAGTCGCCCTACAGTCGCTTCGGCTTGGGCAGACTAGATAAGCAGACACCTCACGCCCTCAGGGGTATGGGTGGACTGACTACCGCTATACGAGACAATATGATCATCAACCCGGCGAACCCCGCCTCCTACACGGCGGTGGACTCGATGACGTTCCTCTTTGACTTCGGACTCTCCATGGGAATGAATATGCTCACCGAGGCGGGCAAACGGGATGCACGTATGGTGGGCAACTTCGACTACGCCACGGCTCTGATACCGCTGGGCAAGCACTTTGCGGCCAGTGCTGGACTGGTCCCCTACTCGACCGTCGGCTATCGCTACGGCACAAAGGTTCCTGTGCCTGGTGTCCAGGATCACTACGCTGCGCACGCTTACAAGGGGCAGGGCAACCTGCAGGAGGTCTATCTAGGCTTCGCCTGGAAAGTTCTTCCCTACTGGTCGCTCGGTGTCAACGCTTCTTATCTCTTTGGCAATCTACAGCATGAGCGTCGCATCACATACGATATTAAGGAGAGTCAGAACCCGACATTCCTCGATCACCTCCGCATTCGCTCGGTGGGTGTACGCATCGGTTCGCAGGGGATTATACCGATCTCAGATGATGGGCACCAGATCAATATAGGCTTCACTTACGAGCCCAAGCTCCCGATGTGGAGCAGACAGCTCTCTCTCCAGACGGAGACCGTGACTGGCAAGGGAGCTCAAATCATTCAGGCGGACACAATAACTAGTAAGTCGCTCTTTGCCCGTCCACACGTCTTCAGCGCAGGTCTAGCATATCAGATAAAGAATAAACTTATAGCTGGCGCGGATGTCAAATATAGTAGATGGGGTGAAGCTCTTGCTACAAACCAATCACTAGACTACCAGGGGGTAGACCAGTGGCAAGTGGCGCTGGGCATGTCGTGGATACCTAACGAGCGCTCCTCACGCTACGGACAGCGCATAGCTTATCGCGCTGGACTGCAGGGAGAGAACGCATACCTACGTATCCCCAACAGCCTAGGAGGGCACAACTCCTACTATCAGATAGGAGCTAATCTGGGACTCGGACTACCGCTCGTGGATAGACGCTCGCATGTGGACGTGACGCTCGGATACTCTTACTTGCTCCCCTCTAGCCGTACAGGACTAGCGGAGCACTATCTGACACTGGGCGTGGCGCTACGCTTCAACGAGGCGTGGTTCAACCCGATCAAACTTGACTAATACATTTTATATAAGCACTAAGCCTTACAGACAATTATGAAACTGAAGAATCTACTGATAACCTCCATGCTCGTCTTGCTAGCGACTGCACTGACGCTAGGAGCTCAGACGGGAATAGAGACGGGGACACCCTTTGGCTCTGGAGATGATAGCATTCAGTGCCGACAAAACATTAGCCTTTTCACCACTTCTGTCAAGGCTAAGAACTTTAAGGAGGCTTACCCCTTCTGGCTGGAGGCGCTGGAGAAGTGTCCAGGCTCGACAAAGAACATCTATCTCTATGGCGTGCAGATCATGAACTGGAAGATTGAGCAGGCAGAAAATGATGCTGCTCGTCAGGACGCTATCGAGAAGCTGCTCAAGCTATACGATATGCGTATCAAGTACTTTGGCGATGACCCTAAGTATGGCAAGGACTACATAACCACGGCTAAGATCAACGACTACCTACGCCTCTACGGCGACAAGGTTAGCTACGACAAGATCTATGAGTGGGCTAAGCCTGTCGTCGATGAGATGGGCGATCAGACGGAGAGCCAGCTGGTATACTTCTTTGTCTTCGCATCTATGAATAAGGCGATCGGGAACCCCGACTGGCACGAGCACTATGTCGATGACTACATGACGGGCAACGGTATCCTACAAGCTGACGTGGACAACCTCACCGAGGCTGGCGACACCGTCAAGCTACAACATCTCCAGGCACTCAAGGGTCAGCTCGACGAGCTCTTTGCCACAAGCGGTTTGGCTGATTGCAACATGCTCATCAAGATCTATGGTGAGGGCCTAGAGAAGAACAAGGACAACGTTAAGTACCTACAAGCTATGCTGGATATGTTTCGCT
>CAMPUN010000225.1 GCA_946997275.1 uncultured Porphyromonas sp. | reverse complement strand
GCCTCGGTAGTCTGATTGACCTTGCGGATCGGGGTGTAGATACCATCGATGGGGAGCGTATTGACGGGGTCGTCCTCGCGGCGGTTCTCCTCGGAGACGACGTAGCCACGTCCCTTGTTGATGCGTATCTCTATCGTGAAGTCAGCGTCCTCAGCAAGATTGCAGATGACCAGGTCGGGGTTCTGCACCTTATAGCTTGTTAAGACCTTATTGAGGTCACCAGCCTTAAAGGTGTTACGACCCGTGACATGGAGCGTGATGGTCTCCTCCTGAGGATCCTCTACAGTAGCTATGAATCTGATCTGCTTGAGGTTGAGTATGATATGGGTTACATCTTCCAATACCCCTGGAATAGTAGCAAATTCATGCTCTACACCTTCGATACGGATAGAAGCTATTGCATACCCCTCTAGCGATGAGAGGAGGATGCGCCGCAAGGCGTTGCCAATAGTCATAGCATAGCCTGGCTCTAGAGGCTTAAATTCAAACTTGGCGTAGTGATCCGAAGCGTCCAGCATGAGGACGCTGTCAGGTTGTTGAAATGCTAATATTGCCATAGAGTTAGAGGGTTACTTAGAATACAATTCGACGATGAGCTGCTCCTTGATGGGCTCGGGTATCTCCTCGCGTGTAGGTACGTTGAGGAACTTACCGCTGTAGGTGCGTGCATCCCACTCTAACCATGGATACTTGCTATGATTGTATCCAGCGAGAGCGTCTGCGATGACCTCCATAGACTTGTCACGCTCACGTACACCGACGATCTGTCCAGGCTTGAGTGTGTAGGAGGGGATGTTGACCACCTCACCATCGACGACGATGTGACGGTGAGAGACGAGCTGACGTGCAGCAGCACGTGTGGGAGCAATGCCTAGACGGAAGACAACGTTGTCTAGACGAGACTCGAGGAGTTGTAGAAGTACCTCACCTGTGATGCCTGAGGTGCGCTGTGCCTTCTCAAAGAGATTGCGGAACTGACGCTCTAGGACCCCGTAGGTGTACTTAGCCATCTGCTTCTCGCGGAGCTGGAGCGCATACTCGCTCTGCTTGCGACGACGGTTGTTGCCGTGCTGACCTGGGGGATAGTTTTTCTTGCTCAGGACTTTGTCTGCACCAAAGATGGGCTCACCAAACTTTCGTGCGATCTTGGACTTAGGACCAATATATCTTGCCATTGTTCTATTTCATTTTAATGCTACACCATACATCTGCTCTACAGGGTGCTCGGGGGCATAAGCGCCTCTCTGCTGTGTGGTGGTCGAAGCTGGGAGCATATCTCAAGTAGTAAGTCTAGAAGTGACGGCGCATATAGAGCAGCCGCGATGCGATTAGAATAAGAGGGAAAGTAAATGAGCAACCGCATCAATCTCACACTACGTCTGTCGACTTACAGAGTCACTATCTTGAGGGTATGTCTAAGCTGAGACCGATCTGTAGAGCTTGCTATGTCGCGAGGTGCACCAAGGACTGACAAGCAGTCTATCTGTAGATAAAGCTGGGACCGAGTCCTGATGTGGACTCTCCAGGTTAGCTCTACATGGGCGGTGCAATCGCTCTCTAGGTAGCTGTGATCTCTATACTTGTAGCAACTAGACCTTACGTCTCTTAGGAGGACGGCATCCGTTGTGTGGTAGTGGTGTGACGTCGATGATCTCTGTCACCTCGATACCAGCACCGTGGATGGTGCGGATAGCGGACTCACGACCGTTGCCGGGTCCCTTGACATAAGCCTTGACCTTGCGTAGCCCTAGATCAAATGCTGTCTTAGCGCAGTCTTGAGCTGCGAGCTGAGCTGCATAGGGGGTGTTCTTCTTAGAGCTGCGGAATCCCATCTTACCAGCTGATGACCAGCTGATGACCTGTCCCTCACTATTGGTAAGGGTGATGATGATGTTATTGAAAGAAGAGTGTATGTGCGCCTGCCCCTGGGCATCGACCTTGACTGCTCTCTTTTTTGTTACGGTTTTCTTTGCCATAAGGTGGTTCTATTACTTAGTTGCCTTCTTCTTACCAGCGACTGTCTTGCGCTTACCCTTACGTGTACGGGCATTATTCTTGGTGCTCTGACCACGTAGTGGGAGACCTAGACGATGCCTGATGCCTCGGTAGCAGCCGATGTCCATGAGACGCTTGATGTTGAGCTGTGTCTCGCTGCGTAGATCACCCTCGACCTTATAGCCATTGGAGATCTGCTCACGAATAGCTGCAGCTTGCTCATCTGTCCAATCCTGGACCTTGATGTTGCGATCGACCCCTGCAGCATCCAAGATGCGAGCAGCACTGCTACGACCTATACCATATATATAGGTCAAGGCTATCTCACCTCTCTTGTTTTGCGGCAGATCGACGCCGACGATTCTTATTGCCATACTCTATATACTGTGTGATGTTTGTTGCGTGATAAGCTGACTCTCCGTCATCCTAAGCGATGTGCGGAGCTTCATTCCTAAGCTCATCCTTGACGCTGCTTGAACTTAGGATTCTTCTTATTGATGATGTACAGACGACCTTTGCGTCTGACGATCTTACAGTCTTCTGATCGCTTTTTGATTGATGCTCTGACTTTCATAGTATGCTCTTATTCTGATTGTCGCTATGACTTGATTACTTGTATCTATAGGAGATGCGACCACGTGTGAGGTCGTACGGAGACATCTCTACCTTGACTTTGTCTCCCGGCAGGATACGGATGAAGTGCATACGCATCTTGCCCGATATGTGTGCCGTGATGATATGTCCGTTCTGGAGCTGTACCTTAAACATTGCATTGCTCAGTGCCTCTAGGACGACTCCATCCTGTTCAATAGCTGTTTGCTTAGCCATATTAAAACTCTCGTGTGCCTAATACTTCCTTGATATACTCGTATGTAGAGAGGATCTGGGGCGCTTGACCATCTGGCATAATGGCGAGGCAGTGCTCAAAGTGCGCTGCAGGCTTGCCGTCATGCGTACGGACGGTCCATCCATCGGACTCAAAGACGACCTTGCGACGTCCCATCGTCACCATGGGCTCGATACAGATACACATACCTGCTCGTAGCTTGGGACCCACTCCTGGGAAGCCGTAGTTGGGGACGTTGGGATCTTCGTGCATCGCATGCCCGATACCATGTCCGACCAACTCACGGACGACACCATACCCATGAGCTTCACAGTGGCGCTGGACGGAGGCTCCGATGTGCCCCACGTTGTGCCCCTCGACAGCTTGCTTGATGCCTAGGTAGAGGGAGTCACGAGTGACCGTCAGCAGACGCTCCACTTCGGGATCGATCTCTCCTACAGCAAAGGTATAAGCACTATCGCCCGTAAAGCCGTTGATATGCGTACCGCAATCTACGGAGATGATGTCTCCCTC
>CAMPUN010000224.1 GCA_946997275.1 uncultured Porphyromonas sp. | reverse complement strand
CCGCCGTTGCGTCCGCCCTCGAGTCCCATATCAATAAGGTAGTCGGCGCTCTTGATCACATCCAGGTTGTGCTCGATGATGAGAACCGTATTGCCACGGTCTACCAGCTCGTTGACCAGCTTGAGCAGGACACGTATGTCCTCAAAGTGTAGACCTGTGGTCGGCTCATCGAGGACGTAGAGGGTGCGTCCCGTGTCTCGCTTCGAGAGCTCGGTCGCCAGCTTGACACGCTGGCTCTCTCCGCCCGAGAGGGTCGTGGAGGGTTGACCCAGCTTGACATAGCCTAGCCCGACGCGCTGGAGCGTAGCGAGCTTGCGGTAGAGGGCGGGGATATGCTCGAAGAACTCGACCGCCTGGTTGAAAGTCATGTCTAGCACCTCAGCAATGCTCTTGCCCTTGTAGCGTACCTCGAGGGTCTCACGGTTGTACCGCTTGCCACGGCACACGTCACACGGGATGGTCACGTCGGGGAGGAAGTTCATCGAAATGGTTTTGTAGCCATTACCCTTGCACTCTTCGCAGCGTCCGCCTTTGACATTAAAGGAGAAGCGCCCTGGCTTGTACCCTCGAGCACGGCTCTCGGGAACCTGGACAAAGAGATTGCGTATCTCGCTAAAGAGTCCCGTGTAGGTCGCCGGATTGCTCCTCGGAGTGCGACCTAGTGGCGACTGGTCCACGAAAGCTATCTTGTCAATCAGCTCCAAACCCTCGACAGAGGAGTAGGGTAGTGGCGCCTGCTTGCTACGATAGAGGTGCTGCGAGATGATCGGCACCAGCGTGCCGTTGATGAGCGAAGACTTACCGCTACCTGACACGCCTGTGACGCAGACGAAGAGGCCTAGCGGTATAGCGACATCTACGTTCTTAAGGTTATTGCCTGTGCAACCCTTGAGTCGTAGCCAGGCATCGTCGGTAGGCTGTCGGTAAGCGGCCGGTAGGGGGATGGCTAGCCTATTGGTCAGGTAGTCGCAGGTGAGCGTATGGGTATCGCCAATGGCAGAGGGCGGCCCCTGATAGGTCACATGTCCACCGAGACGACCTGCCCCTGGTCCCATATCAATCAAGTAGTCGGCTGCGAGCATCATATCACGATCGTGCTCTACGACGAGGACCGTGTTTTGCGCATCACGAAGCTTCTTGAGCGCATCGATGAGCATACGGTTGTCCCGCTGGTGCAGACCAATGCCTGGCTCATCTAATATATAGAGTACCTCGACCAGTCCCGTGCCTATCTGCGTAGCTAGTCGTATGCGCTGTGATTCACCACCACTGAGCGAAGCGGAGGGGCGAGCGAGCGTCAGGTAGTAAAGCCCCACATCAAGCAGGAAGGTGAGTCGGAGAAGGATCTCTTTGATGACTTCGTGCGCCACCTTCTGTTGGTTTTTCGTCAGTTTCCCTTCGATCTCACGCAGTCGCCCCTCCAGACGGTCTAGGTCTAGCTCCGTCAGGTCGGCGATGGTGTAGCCCGCTAGCTTATAGCTGAGGGCTATCGGGTTGAGTCGTCGTCCGTTGCACTCGGGACAAGTTTGCTCAGTCAGGAATTCTTCCGCCCAGCTGCGCATAGAGGCGGTAGCGTCGTCATCCTCGGCTAGATTCCGAACATATTGAGAGACACCCTCGAAGGCGAAGTGCGCCTCGCCCTCATCGTCGGAGTCGTCCGAGTCAATGCCAAAGAAGATCTGATCAACAGCCTCTGCTGGAATCTTCTCAAAGGGAGTGTCTATCGTACAACCGTGCTCTGTCAAGATCTCCTCAATAGAGGTAAAGAGCAGGCTGCGCTTCTTGTAGCGTCCGATAGGTACGATGGCGCCATCACGTATTGAGACTTTCGGATCGGTCACGACCTTCTCTATGTCTAGTACGCCCACACGGCCCAAACCCTTGCAGCGCTTGCAGTAGCCACGAGGCGAATTGAACGAAAAGTCGGCTGGCGAAGCGTCTGGATAGGCGATACCGCTCTCGGGATCCATCAGTCGCTTGCTCAGATGCTGTATCTCTGTGCTATCTCGTCGCATCACGTCGATGACACCCTCACCGAGCTTCATCGCTATGCTTACCGCCTCGGTGATGCGCTGCTTATTGCTCTCTCGTACGGAGCACTTGTCCACCACGACGCTGACATAGTGTATGGAGAAACGGTTGAGTCGCATCCCAGGCGTCAGCTCGCACACCTCACCGTCAATGTAAGCGTGCAGGAAGCCCCGACGTCTCATCTGCTCGAAGAGCTCGCGGTAGTGACCCTTACGATCGACCAAAACGGGTGCTAGGATGTAGATCCCCTCGTCGGCGTACTGCTCCATGATATGCTCCACGACCTGCTCCTCGGTGTAGCGCACCATCTCCTTGCCCGTGAGGTAGGAGTAGGGGGTGCCGACACGTGCATAGAGTATACGGAGGTAGTCGTAGATCTCGGTCACTGTGCCGACGGTAGAGCGGGGATTGGTCGAGGCACTCTTCTGCTCGATAGCTACGACAGGACTGAGTCCTACGATCTCATCGACATCTGGTCGTCCGCCACCGCCCCCGATGAAGCTACGAGCATAGGAGGAAAAAGTGTCTAGATAACGTCTCTGTCCCTCAGCTAGTAAGGTGTCGAAGGCAAGCGAAGACTTGCCACTCCCCGAGAGTCCCGTCACGACGGTCAACTTGTGACGAGGTAGTGAGACATCTATATTCTTGAGGTTGTGCACACGAGCGCCATGCACCTCGATGGCACCCATCGCCCATAGCTCCTGATCTGCAGTAGAGGTGTGTGTATCGCTATCGCTGGGTCGCTCTGTGTGGGGAACTGTCCGTTTATTCTGATCCATTTTATCTAGAAATGCCGTTCTTAGCCTACAAATATAAGGATTAATTGCGACAGAGAGTACAGCGAGGTCCAGTGCTAACGCATTATATCACGATGAGTACATCCACGTCCTTATGAAGGAAATCGGAAATTCCTCGGTGGAGATCTTTGATTATCCAGTGAGGAACGGGAAAATTCATCGGAACTTTGATTTCATTCTTCCGAAGTTTCATTTCATTCTTCCGAACTTTTATTTCGGCCCTCCGTGAGGAATTTTCATTTTTCACAGAGCTATTGGGGATTTCCTCTGGAGAGATATGAATCAACCAATCGGTTACTGTCATGTGGCTCCTAAAAGCCCAGTTGTAATGCGTCCTTACCTAGCAAAAGAAGCGATTGCATAGCGTGGCGATACTGAGAGCATGTGACAAGCCAGCAAAAAGCTGTACTTTTGTCCCTGTAGAAGCTATCCAGCCCCTGGGGGCCATAGCTCCTAACACGCTTACAAATCAATGTATATGGATTGGATCACAACATCACAGCCTGCTATCGTTGATGCGACTGTCCTGCACAACGAGCA
>CAMPUN010000223.1 GCA_946997275.1 uncultured Porphyromonas sp. | reverse complement strand
CCAGCAGGAGCAAAACTAACAAATGAGTACACTCCCAGGACTAACAAAAATGACCCGAGTACCATCTCAGTAACACCTCCCCAACTGTGTACTTTTTTCAGGAAGAGGACATGCGCTCTCAAGTTTCCAAACACTTTCCACCCTTGGAAATTTCATTTTCCACTGTTGGAAAGTTGGCTTTCCACCGTTGGAAAGGTTGGATACTGAAGGGCTAATACGACGAGAGGACCTGTCTAACGATAGGTCCTCTCGGTTAATTCATTAAGCGCCTAGTGGCGACAGCACTATTGCACTACTATAATCTTGTGCATACGATCTGCAATCTGCAGGTAGTAGTATCCACTGGGGAGACCGACGAGAGCTAGCCGTGCAGCACCCTGAGCATCTGTCTCTGCCTGCAGGACAACTTGTCCGTCAAATGTGTAGAGCACCATCGGTGTGTGAGCCTTGGCGCCCTCTACGCAGAGGTAGTCTGTGGCTGGATTAGGATAGAGCTTGATGCCGTCATCTGTTGTCGTCAAGATGATGCCAACGCCCTCGGGAGTTTTGGACTCTACGAGCCACCCCTTCTCGGTAGCCGTGGCGTGATGCGCTGTGGCTGCTCCTGGCGTCTCATAGACAAAGAGCTTCTTATGATCCTTGATGTCTGGATCAACAGCTATAGCGCTGAGGTCTGGTAGAGCTGCATAAATTGCATTGAGCTGATCTGCGTCTAGCGGGTTGTGATGCAGCGATACGATGATAAGCTTAGATAGCCCAGAGAGACTGAGCTGTGCAAACTGATTGTTATCTAGATAGAGTTTCGTCAGCTTGACATTCTTCGAGAGATCTATCGTCTGTAGCTTATTGCTGGAGAGCTCTAGTATCTTCAGTCGATCGTTGATCTTTAGATCGATCGTCGTCAGCATATTATCGTTTGCCTCTAGAGTAGAGAGACGCTTCTGCTTACTTACATCTAGGGTGCTCAGTCCGCATGCAGAGACATGCAGTCTAGAGATTGACGCGTTAGGAGCGATGTCTACCTGACCTATCTTGTTACCACTGAGTATGAGCTCTATTAGGCTCGTATTGTGGCTTAGATCAATGGTCGTTAGCGCATTTGAAGCAAGGTTTAGATTGCGAAGAGCCTTTAGTGCCGAGAGATCTATCTGGGAGATCTTATTGCCCTCTAGATATAGCCATGTGATCTCAGCATTGCGCTGCAGGTCTAGTGATGTGAGCTGGTTAAAGTCTAGGTCTAGATCTGTCAGCTTAACATTCTTCGTAATGTCTAGTTCTGTCAGCTTGTTCTGATCCGCTTGTAGCTCTTCTAGGTTTGTGAGGTTCTGGACATTTAGCTGACTCAGCTCATTGTCAGATAGGATGAGGTTCTTCAACTGAGAGTTGTGCGACAGGTCTAGTGTCGATAGCTTATTGACATTGGCTCTCAGAAGTGTCAGCTCCTTTTGAGCAGAGAGGTCGAGCGCGCTAAGGCTGTTCTTATCTATATAGAGCTGCTGCAGAGCAGTCTGCTTGCTTAGGTCTATGGCGGACAACTTGTTCTCCGTGAGGTAAAGCTCCTTGAGAGCTGTCAGGACTTTGAGGTCTATTTCGGAGACTCCCTGCTGCGCTAGGTTAAGCTTAGTAATAGCCTGAGGATTGCCCTTGATGCGTATCTGCTGCCCCTTGATAGTTCCTTCCTTGCGCTTAGTAATCTGAGCAAAGTCTCCAGCCTGGTAAGAGATAAAGTTGCCATCACCCCAGTCGATTTCAAAGGTCTCTGTGGAGGCGATACCAATGTACCCCTTTGTACCAGCCTGAAGCGTCGTAGTCCATGAGGCGATATGATCTGCGGCTCGGATCGTTTGCTTATAAAGCACCTCTTTGTTGTCTTTAGGAGCAAAAATCTCGGTAGGTTGGAGAGTTTCTCCCTGCATGATGCTTGGACAGAAAGTAGCTGCAAGCAGGAGAGTCAATAGAAGAGTAATGTTTCTAGGCATAGGTTTACTATTTAGAGTGATTGTTTAGTATACGGGGAGCGCTAAGGTCTCCACCACGCCCGCTAAGATAGTTATATTATTTCATCTAGCTGCTAATTGCTCGTCCTTTCTACAACTATTTTTCGCTTCTGGGGCGTGAAGCGTTGTAATTATTGGAGCAAATTATTACCTTTGCCATTGTAAGTGCCGACACCTACGCAGAGACTCGCTGCTAGTGTGCTCCACAAGGCAAGTAAAAACATAGACTACATATAGATGGACTCCAAGATTAAGGAACTCACCGACAAAATCTACCACGAAGGGGTAGAAAAGGGAAATCAAGAGGCTGCTCAGATCTTAGCCAAGGCTAAGCAGCAGAGCGACGAGATGGTCGCTACCGCACAGGCCGAGGCACAGCGCATCGTGAATGATGCCCAGCGTCAGGCAGCAGATCTAACTAAAAACACCCAAGCAGAGCTCAAGCTATACGCGGAGCAGGTGGTTAGCTCTACGCAGAGTACCATCGCAGACAGTCTGACGGATCGCATCGTACGCGACAATGTCAAGGCAATGACGACTGATGCGGACTTTATGCAAAAGTTGATGCTCTCCATCGTACAGCAGTGGACGGTTGGTGAGCCGATGGTCATCGAGACGGCCAATGCTGAGGCGCTGGAGAAGTATATGCTCGGCAACGCTAAGGCGCTACTAGATAGCGGTCAGGTGACGATCCGTACTGGATCAGCTCAGGGTGCAGGCTTCTCCGTAGCACCTGCTGATGGCTCGTACAAGGTCAACTTTGGCGAGGAGGAGTTTGTCAACTTCTTCAAGAGCTTCCTACGTCCTCGTCTTGTGGAGGAGCTTTTCTAAGTAAGCTATATATAAGGTATAGTTAAGGGTGTCTACAGAGTCTCTCTGCACACCACTTGCTGTGCTATAGCGAAGACATTATGGCAAAGTACTACGCTACCATCGCAGGTCTGCCAAACATTGGTGTAGACGACCGCAAGCTACCGATACAGACGGATGCGCTGCAGGCGGAGCTACGACAGGAGCTCACCAAGCGTGACAGACGTCTCCTAGACCTACTCCTCATGGAGCAGGAGATACCGCAGATCTTGGAGACGATCAATGCGTGGCTCTCGGACGACTCTATCCACTGGGAGGATGACCCCTCAGAGATTGAGCTGGAGCCTAAGGAGCCCCTAGAGACAATCGACGCCAAGGAGCTGGCTGACTATATCATAGCTGTACAGCAGCGCACGAAGCGTCCCCGCACGAAGCACCTCCCCGACTTCATCAAGGAGTACATCGAGATGCGTCTCCCCGACCCCGAGCTGGAGGAGGAGCTTGCTGAGGAGCGAGCTGAGATGCGCGAGGAGCTACAGCAGGCGGAGGAGCCCTACACGA
>CAMPUN010000222.1 GCA_946997275.1 uncultured Porphyromonas sp. | reverse complement strand
GAGGCGAGCAATGTCGGCCGCAGAGCCTTTGTCCCGATCGTAGCCATCGAAGAGCCCCATCACACCCTCCACAATGACCGCCTGAGCGTCCTGACTATAATGGTCGTAGAGTGCCTGCACCCGCTCGGTGCCGTACATGAAGAGGTCCAGATTGACCGCCGGGCGACCCGTTGCCACGCTGTGTAGCTTAGGGTCTACGTAATCGGGACCGCACTTGAAAGCTTGAGTGGCTAGACCACGACGTGTGTATGCACGGAGCAGGCCCATGGTGAGCGTGCTTTTGCCACTCTCAGAGAGGGGCGCAGCGATGAGGAGGGAGGGAAGAGTTGACATAAGGAATTGACTAAAGTTGAGAGTCAGGGATGAGGAGTACCTCGAGCTGAGCCGAGGGAACGAGCGGTTTGCAGACTTGATAGCAGTGATTGACGATGCTTTGGTAGAGAGGGTGCGTACCGTCGGGGAAGATCTGCCACAGTTCGCGGGCTAGGGTCATCTCGCTGATCTGCTGCTTCTGCACTTCGCTCGCTCCAGAGGCAGAGGCGAGGGCGGTGATGAAAGCTTTGTCCATCACCACCTTCTTGCTATGTGTATCCAGTTCGCCAGCCGCCAGCTTGACCGCCTTGCCGATCATGATGCCGAGAGTGATCTGCGGGAAACCCAGTTCGTTGGCTAGGCTGAGCGTCTCACCGATGAAGTTGCCATACTGAACGAAAGCGTTGGCGGGAAGGTCGGGAAAGCGTCCCTTGAGGTAGCGCTCGCTACGTCCGCCAGAGTTAAGCACGAGATGCTTGCCATAGACCGACTTGCTCACCTCCAGCTCACGACGTATCGACTCGACAAAGGCTTCGCTCGAATAGGGACGTACGACGCCTGTGGTGCCGAGGATAGAGATGCCGTCTAGGATGCCGAGCCGTGGATTGAAGGTGCTGTGGGCGAGCCGTCGTCCCTCGGGAACGGAGATGGTCAAGTCAATGCCTACTTGGGAGAGGTCGACCAAAGCGCCGAGTGCCTGGCGCATCATCTGACGCGGGACGGGGTTGACGGCAGGCTCTCCGATCTCTAGTCCGATGCCAGGGAGAGTGATGCGCCCTACCCCTTCGCCCTGAAGGAAGGAGACCCCGCTATGAGCCTGCGTGAGAGACAAGTCAGCGACTATCTCTGCACCATCCGTCACGTCGGGGTCGCTGCCCGCATCCTTGATGGCGACCGCTCGAGCGCCCTGCGCCGTGAGCTCCGTATGTTGGATCGGAAAGGGGACCCGTTCGCCCTGAGGAAGGGTCACGGTCACCTCGCTGTAAGACTCCTCGTTGAGCAGTGTGAGCAGGGCAGCCGTAGCGGCAGCTGTGGCGGTGGTGCCAGTCGTCAAACCGATGCGCTGAGGGAAGAAGTCGCTCCCCAGCAGCCGCTCGATGGAGCGACGAAGACCTACGGGTCCCTCGACGGTGACGGTAGCGGGATAAGGGATCTGTGGCCTTCGAATGACCAGCACGGTAATGCCTAGTGCGAGAGCCTCCTCCACTTTTGCCGCAAAGCCACTCGTGTCGCCACTCTCCTTGAGTAGGATCATGTCTGGTCGTAGCGTGGTGAAGAGCTCTCGGTCACACTGCTCCTTGTCATAGTAAACCACCCGCTCTGGCGGGAAGTCGCTCTGCCGGAGTCGCTCCTCGGTCTCTGCGATCGGCATCACCCGCAGATAGGTCTCGTGCTGGGTCCAGTAGGCTCTCAGTCGCTCGATCGAGTTGACGCCCGTCAGAGCGAGCAGTCGCCGAGGTTGCTCCTTGAGCAGATATGTCAGCGCTGCATCAAAGGAGTCCAGCGACACGACCGAGGCGGGCAAAGCGGGAAAAGTGCGCTCGTACCGTATCACGGGGAGCTGCAGGCGGGATACGCAGTCGGCAACGCTCTGGTGAACGCCCATTGCAAAGGGGTGCGCTGCATCTACGATGAGGGCTATCGCTCGCTCCGTGCAGAAGTGCGCCATCTCCTCGCCATTCATCCCGCCCTCCAGACGGATCCCGTGGTGCATCGTGAGCTCTTGCGAAGCGCCTCGTGTGGAGTAGTAAAAGGGTTTGCCCGCTTCCTCACACACTTCGAGCGCTTTGCGCCCTTCTGTGGTTCCTCCGATGATTAGGATCATACGTTTGAGGTGTGGATGGAGAAGTGTAAGGTATCGGGGTCGAAGTCTATTCCCTTTGCCGCAAAGTAGCTCGGCAAGGTCCCATCACCAGCGAGCGTCCTCGGCGGACCCATGTGTAACACGTGGTCATCATCGAGGAGCCACACCTGATCGGCTATCTGGAGAGCCAGCTCTAGGTCGTGCGTGGAGAGGAAAATCGTCTTGTGCGTCTCACGAGACAAGCGAAGAAGGAGCTGAAGCATCTCTACCTTCGAGGGAAAGTCCAGGAAGGCAGTCGGCTCATCCAGTAATATGATAGGAGTCTCCTGCGCCAGCGCCTTGGCAATCATCACCTTCTGGCGCTCGCCATCACTGAGCGAGTCGATCATGCGCTTGGCTAGAGGCTGTATGCCGACCAACTGCAGCGCCTCGTCGACCGCCTGACGATTGCTCTCGTTCATCTGCCCCCAGAAGCCCGTATAGAGACTACGTCCCAGGGCGATCATCTCGTAGGCAGTCGTATTGCTCATGATAAGTCGCTCCGTTAGCACGACGCTGATACGACGCGCCAGCTCTTTGGCACTGTATTGCTGTATCTCCTTACCCTCGACCAGGAGCGCCCCGCCGAGCTTCGGCTGAAAGGCTGCGATCGTCCTGAGCAGCGTCGACTTGCCCACCCCATTTGACCCGATAAGGCAGGTGAGCTGTCCCGACCAGATGGTAGCATTGAGCTGGCTCGCTACGACGCGTGTGCGCTTCATCTGGTGATACCCTATCGATAGGTCACAAAGCTCTATCGTTGCGTGGCTAGTCATACGATTACAGTTGCTCTCTACGTCGTTTGTCAAATAGAACCCAGATTACGATCGGCGCGCCGATGAGCGCCGTCACCGAGTTGATCGGTAGCGCGCCCTCCATGCCTGGCATGCGGGCGATCAAGTTACAGCAGAGCGCTAGGAGCGCCCCAACGAGCGTCACGGCGGGCATCAGTGTCAGATGATTGGAGGTGGCAAAGATGGTGCGACAGAGATGCGGCACCGCCAGTCCGATGAAGACGATCGGACCGCAGTAAGCGGTCACGATAGCGGTCAGCAGGCAGGCCGAGAAGATGACCAGGTGGCGCGCCCGTCCGTAGTTCAGCCCGAGGCTGCGGGCGTAGTTCTCCCCGAGGAGCATCAGGTTCAGCACCTTGATCAGCAGGAAGGAGAGCGGTATCAGCACCAGCATGATAAGGACAAAGGTAGTCACCTGATCGCCACTCACCTTGGCAAAGCT